>NZ_LJRZ01000294.1:0-337 GCF_002742485.1 Pseudomonas sp. 2822-17 | reverse complement strand
CATTAATACTATCTTTGGAGTATTGTTTATGTTTATCTTTATCTATTTCTTTTGTTTTCTCGTTTATCTTTTCTTTTTCTATTTCAATAACATTAGAATTTGATTTATTCGAGCCCTTCATTATACTCTTACCTTGCAAATGTCCATTTTCATCAATTACAATAGTAGTCATTTCTACTGTACCTTCTAGTTTACCTGAATCAAAAATATGAATTTTATTATCTATTTTTGCAGTTCCTTTTAACTCCCCTGCCAAAAATAAGTTCCTTGCAGATACAGCCCTTTCAACATAACCTTCTTTTCCGATCGTTAAATCTCCTTCACACCTAACTTCACC
>NZ_LJRZ01000293.1:0-231 GCF_002742485.1 Pseudomonas sp. 2822-17 | reverse complement strand
AAGGGTGCAGTTGAGATTTCATTCCATGAAGGTTTATCAGAATAGCCACTAAGGTAGTTAAAAAAATTTGTTGCATCTACCCCAAATGAATTTCTCGTTGTTAAAACACCCATATCTGTATACAATTTTGCGGTTTTATCATTATAATTTCCAGTTCCTAGATGCACAATCCTCTGCATAGTACCTTGCTTTTGCCTGATGATCAAAGTGATTTTACTATGAGTTTTAAGA
>NZ_LJRZ01000292.1:0-229 GCF_002742485.1 Pseudomonas sp. 2822-17 | reverse complement strand
CGCATTTGCTGCAGTGACGATGGTCGTGGGTAACTTCATAGCCCTTTCGCAAAAAAATGTGAAGCGTCTAATGGCTTATTCAGGTATTGCGCAAGCAGGTTACATCCTTGTACCACTCGCTGCAACAGTACATGAAAATGCTACTATGAGTATTATTGCCTTTTATGGCGTCGCATATGTATTTATGACTTTAGGTGCCTTTGCTATCATTACATGGGTAACGGAGAGT
>NZ_LJRZ01000291.1:0-2294 GCF_002742485.1 Pseudomonas sp. 2822-17 | reverse complement strand
GTCAGATTTTCACGCGGCGTTTCTTCGTCACGGGCGTTGAAGGTACCGGCGACGGTGCCTGCTTCGGCGGTGTTTTCGACGATAGTGGTCGGCGTGATATCGATCAGTGGAACGTCGTTAACCAGGGTCACAGTCGGCTGGCCTTCGCCAGTAGAACTGAGGCCACCGGCGTCGGTGACGGTCAGGTCGATCTTCGGCAGCTGATTGCCAGCGTTGACGAATTCGGCGCCTTTGGCGGTCAGGACGACGTCGCTGCCGGAGATGGCGTAGTAGCCGTCTGCGTTGGTGCCAGCAGTGAAGCTGATCGTCAGGTTTTCACGCGGGGTTTCTTCGTCACGGGCGTTGAAGGTACCGGCGACGGTGCCTGCTTCGGCGGTGTTTTCAACGATGGTGGTCGGCGTGATGTCGATCAGTGGTACGTCGTTGACCAGGGTTACAGTCGGCTGGCCTTCGCCGGTGGAGCTGAGGCCACCGGCGTCGGTGACGGTCAGGTCGATCTTCGGCAGCTGGTTGCCAGCGTTGACGAATTCGGCGCCTTTGGCGGTCAGGACCACGTTATTGCCGGAGATGGCGTAGTAACCGTCGGCGTTGGTGCCGGTGGTGAAGCTGATGGTCAGATTTTCACGCGGAGTTTCTTCGTCACGTGCGTTGAAGGTACCGGCGATGGTGCCTGCTTCGGCGGTGTTTTCGACGATGGTGGTCGGCGTGATGTCGATCAGTGGAACGTCGTTGACCAGGGTCACAGTCGGCTGGCCTTCGCCGGTAGAGCTGAGGCCACCAGCGTCAGTAACAGTCAGGTCGATTTTCGGTAGCTGATTACCCGCGTTTACGAATTCGGCGCCTTTAGCGGTCAGGACCACGTTATTGCCGGAGATGGCGTAGTAGCCGTCGGCGTTGGTGCCTGCGGTGAAGCTGATCGTCAGGTTTTCGCGTGGGGTTTCTTCGTCACGCGCGTTGAAGGTACCGGCGACGGTGCCCACTTCGGCCGTGTTTTCAACGATGGTGGTCGGCGTTACATCAATCAACGGTACGTCGTTGACCAGCGTTACGGTCGGCTGACCTTCGCCGGTGGAGCTGAGGCCACCAGCGTCGGTGACAGTCAGATCGATCTTCGGCAGTTGGTTACCCGCGTTGACGAATTCGGCGCCTTTGGCGGTCAGGACCACGTTATTGCCGGAGATGGCGTAGTAGCCGTCGGCGTTGGTGCCAGCGGTGAAGCTGATCGTCAGATTTTCGCGTGGGGTTTCTTCGTCACGGGCGTTGAAAGTACCGGCGACGGTGCCTGCTTCGGCGGTGTTTTCGACGATGGTGGTCGGTGTGATGTCGATCAGTGGAACGTCGTTGACCAGGGTTACGGTCGGCTGACCTTCGCCGGTGGAGCTGAGGCCACCAGCGTCGGTAACGGTCAGGTCGATTTTCGGCAACTGATTACCAGCGTTGACGAATTCGGCACCTTTTGCAGTCAGGACCACGTTATTGCCGGAGATGGCGTAGTAGCCGTCGGCGTTGGTGCCGGTGGTGAAGCTGATCGTCAGGTTTTCGCGTGGGGTTTCTTCGTCACGCGCGTTGAAGGTACCGGCGACGGTGCCCACTTCGGCGGTGTTTTCAACGATGGTGGTCGGCGTTACATCAATCAACGGTACGTCGTTGACCAGCGTTACGGTCGGCTGACCTTCGCCGGTGGAGCTGAGGCCACCAGCGTCAGTGACAGTCAGATCGATCTTCGGCAGTTGGTTACCCGCGTTAACGAACTCTGCACCTTTCGCGGTCAGGACAACGTTGTTGCCAGAAATTGCGTAGTAGCCGTCGGCGTTGGTACCAGCGGTGAAGCTGATCGTCAGGTTTTCGCGTGGGGTTTCTTCGTCACGCGCGTTGAAGGTACCGGCGACGGTGCCTGCTTCGGCGGTGTTTTCGACGATGGTGGTCGGTGTGATGTCGATCAACGGAACGTCGTTAACCAGGATCACAGTCGGCTGGCCTTCGCCGGTGGAGCTGAGGCCACCAGCGTCGGTGACAGTCAGGTCGATTTTCGGCAACTGGTTGCCAGCGTTAACGAACTCTGCACCTTTTGCAGTCAGGACCACGTTGTTGCCAGAGATGGCGTAGTAGCCGTCTGCGTTGGTGCCGGCGGTGAAGCTAATGGTCAGGTTTTCGCGCGGGGTTTCTTCGTCACGTGCGTTGAAGGTACCGGCGACGGTGCCTGCTTCGGCGGTGTTTTCGACGATGGTGGTCGGCGTGATGTCGATCAGTGGAACGTCGTTGACCAGGGTCACAGTCGGCTGGCCTTCGCCGGT
>NZ_LJRZ01000290.1:0-454 GCF_002742485.1 Pseudomonas sp. 2822-17 | reverse complement strand
CTTGTTTCATTTTTGGAAAACTCGATTTTGTCCAATGAAATGAGTAAGCCATCCTGCTCCATGCTCTTATTCACATCAACAGTTTCAAGAGTCGGGGCCACAGCCTCTTTGTAGGAAATCTGGTCAATTGACTTGGCTTTAATAATCGGAATATTAAATCCATCAATCTCCGTACCATTTTCATCCACATCTTCCGTTAATACTTCCGTCTGCAAATCGCTTTTTCCATCCACTAATCCTTCTACCCTTACGAAGTCACCGATCTCCCCACTATATTTTTTCCCTTGTGCAATTACAGGGAAAGTGACTTCATCGATATTAATTAAAATATGTAATGTGCTTTTATCAATAAATAATACTTGCCCCATGATCTCCATTTCCGTACCCACAAAGGACTCGATGTCTTGTAAAAACGATACGAACTGCTCCTCACTGAGGGTCACTTCCTCTAGGG
>NZ_LJRZ01000289.1:0-461 GCF_002742485.1 Pseudomonas sp. 2822-17 | reverse complement strand
TACTCCATCTGAATGATGTATACTATCAAAAAGTTTTCTCTGTTCCCGCCTTTTTTCAAAAAGTACAGCTAGTATTTGCTTCTTTGTTATCCCATTTTGTTCTAAATTTGTGATAGCAATTTCAAGTGCTGCGGACTGTTCAAAAGAGGAAATCACTAACATTCTATCAACCTCATCTTCTGTTTTGGATAGATAACCTAAGTTGTTGATATTCTTTCTCTAAGTACTCTGACTGTTCAGTTTTATATGTCTTGTTATATTCTACTGCGAGTGAATAGGCTTCGTATAAAGCAAATCCAAATAGTGAAGGCATAAATAATGCCCACTGTGCATCGATTAATTCTGTAGCTTCACTAAAATTCCCTAATAATGTTAGATGGACAGCAGGAAGGAGATTTGAATAATAAGTGCAAATAATCCAAGAAAGTAGAATAGCAAACCCTGACGGTACCCTCTTCAAA
>NZ_LJRZ01000288.1:0-269 GCF_002742485.1 Pseudomonas sp. 2822-17 | reverse complement strand
ATCTGATACGATTGACATTTCTTTAGATACGGTTGATAGCTTGAAATTTCCACTAAAGCAGCGAGGCTATATTAAACTGCATGTTGGTACTGCGGAAGTGTACGGTAAGATTGTATTTTTCGATCGAAACGAGCTTACGGAAGATAAAAATGTGTTATGTCAGCTTAGGCTTGAGAGTCCTGTAGTTACTAAAAGGGGAGATCGCTTCATCTTGAGGCGTCCCACTCCAGCTGAAACAATTGGTGGTGGTGAAGTGATTAACCCTAATG
>NZ_LJRZ01000287.1:0-349 GCF_002742485.1 Pseudomonas sp. 2822-17 | reverse complement strand
CCCTAGAATCAAGAAAGAATATGTCACTAAGGACTTTAAAATAATCTTTTTCATTACCTTGCAATGATGAAAGAGCAGAAATGAAATGAGCTAAATATAAACCACTGTTTATCCCCTTATCTGGCTCCATTCCATGGGCTGATTTTCCCGTAACTTCTAAAATGAGTTTATTATTCTCTATATGGTATTCACCAGATATACTATGCTTACTTAGGAAGTGTATGAAATCACCTATTACATCTTGATGTTCAATCCCCACTAATTCAACTTTCGCCTTTTCAGGTACCATATTTAATCTTTCACCTGAATGAAATGATTGAACAATCCCACCTTCAGCTGGAATATATGT
>NZ_LJRZ01000286.1:0-312 GCF_002742485.1 Pseudomonas sp. 2822-17 | reverse complement strand
GAATTATTTGTTGTATCACTATAGATAATTATTTAAAAAAGCTAACAAAAAGCCTCTCATTAAGTAGTTATAGACTTAATGAGAGGCTCTCCATTTTTGATTCTAATTTGTTATTCTGCTAAGATGCCATCTAAAATAGATGTATCTACAAAACCGTCTAAATTAGGTTCGTCATCTAAGAACTTCAATTCGTAAGATGCTGTAGCCCAATCTTGCAAAGCATCACCATGAGTTTCCGTTGTTACTACCATTCGTCCCCACGCTTTTTCAAGTACCTCATCTGAAAGTCTTGTTTGTGATAAACTATAAATT
>NZ_LJRZ01000285.1:0-363 GCF_002742485.1 Pseudomonas sp. 2822-17 | reverse complement strand
GGCTTAACGGTTGCGATGCCCCTAAAACCAGCATGTAGAAACAACCCTGTGGTGATGTCAAAATCAACAATTCCAATAGCACATGATGGATTTTTTCTAATTCTATCTGGAAATGTGTCAGAGGCAGTTCCGATAATCCAAAGCCTTTCATCTTTCCAGTAAAACCAAACAGGTGAATCTTTCGGTGTATCGCCATCCACAGTGGATAAATGAGCAACTAATGGCTTTTTAAGAAATGCTTCTAAATCAAAACTTCTACCTGTGTCTCTAATAATTTGCATCAAACTTCACCTCGACTAGACATTGTAAGTGTTCCAACTTCAACTTCCCTAATAATTTTAACATACATTTCCAGTTGGAGGG
>NZ_LJRZ01000284.1:0-296 GCF_002742485.1 Pseudomonas sp. 2822-17 | reverse complement strand
GTCTAAATACATCACTTGTTCAATCGGAGCATCAAAACCTGTCAATAGCATGTCTTTAACGATAATAAAGCATAGCTTACTATCTTCTATTGGTTTCTTAAACGATTTAATAATTTCCTCTTGCTCAGGTTTAGTTGTAAAATGTTTCTTCAAATGAGGAAGATCATTTCGGTCCCCTGAGAAAATTATTTTCACTTCTAGTTTTTCACCCATAATATCTTTCATATGTTTATTCAGAGCATCAAGGTACTTCACACAAGCTTCTCTTGAAACACAAACAATCTGTGCTTTAAAAC
>NZ_LJRZ01000017.1:0-228 GCF_002742485.1 Pseudomonas sp. 2822-17 | reverse complement strand
AGAAGAAGATATAAAAGGATTTGGACTTAATACAACGGAGTTTGCCGTCCTAGAATTGTTGTACAGTAAGGGTGACCAACCAATTCAGAAAATTGGGGAGAAGGTTTTAATTGCAAGCAGTAGTATTACGTATGTGGTAGATAAACTGGAAAAGAAAAATTATCTTATTAGAAAACCTTGTCCAAAAGACCGTAGAATAACCTATGCTGCAATAACGACAGAGGGAAC
>NZ_LJRZ01000283.1:0-722 GCF_002742485.1 Pseudomonas sp. 2822-17 | reverse complement strand
CAGCAGATCGTCAGCGCGTGGAACGCCACCACCACCCACTACCCGCTCGACCACAGCGTCCAGCAATTGATCGAAGCCCAAGTGGCCGCCACGCCCGATGCGCCGGCATTGGTGTTCGGCGACCATCAACTGAGCTATCGCCAGCTCAACCAGCGCGCCAACCAACTCGCCCACAAGCTGATGGAACTGGGCGTCGGCCCGGATGCACTGGTGGGCATTGCCACCGAGCGCAGCCTGGAGATGGTCATCGGCCTGCTCGCCGTGCTCAAGGCCGGCGGCGCCTATGTGCCGCTGGACCCGGAATACCCGCAAGACCGCCTGGGCTACATGATCGAAGACAGCGGTATTGGCCTGCTGCTGACCCAGCAACACCTGCTCACGCAGTTGCCGATCCCCGCCGCGCTGCCGGTGCTGGCCCTCGATCAACTGGACGTCAGCAGCTATGCCGACACCAACCCGCAAGTCGCCGTTGACGGCGAAAACCTCGCCTACGTCATCTACACCTCAGGTTCCACCGGCAAGCCCAAAGGCGCCGGCAACCGGCATGCGGCCCTGACCAACCGGCTGTGCTGGATGCAGCAGGCCTATGCCTTGACCGCCGACGACACCGTGCTGCAAAAGACCCCGTTCAGCTTCGACGTGTCGGTGTGGGAGTTCTTCTGGCCGCTGATGACCGGCGCCCGTTTGGCCGTTGCCGGGCCTGGCGACCATCGCGATCCGGC
>NZ_LJRZ01000282.1:0-383 GCF_002742485.1 Pseudomonas sp. 2822-17 | reverse complement strand
CTTTCACACCAAGATGCACACAACAGGCACAGTACTTTACTAACCATCTACAATCTCACATGAAAAAATTATGTATAATTAATCAATTTGAAAGGACCGGTGAATGCCAATGGGTTCATTACCGCCAAGTTTTTTAGGAAAGAAAGTTTATTTAGATGGAACAAATAGCCGTTGTTACGTTGTGAAATATGAGGAGCATTTAAAAAAGAAAACGAAAGTACTCCTATTTGATCAGGATACTCCTGTTATCTTTGCAGTAATTGATCAAAGTGGTCGTTTCCTCGATTCATTTTATTTATCAAACAAAAACACAGAGGAAGCTACAAAGATGGTAGAAAAACACAAGAAAAATGTTGAGCGAAAAAAGAATCATAAAGTAACAC
>NZ_LJRZ01000281.1:0-231 GCF_002742485.1 Pseudomonas sp. 2822-17 | reverse complement strand
ACGTGTCATTTTTATAGCGCCCTCTACCGACAATGCCTAAAGACCTTCCCATAAATTGTTCCATGTCACCTTTAAATTGTTCAAATGCATTTGATTCATTAGAACGTACTTGTCTCGCAGTACTGGAAGGGAAAATGAAAAACTCTTCATTAATTGCCTCCCAATTTTGAATAGCTGACTCCTCGCCACTTAAGTGTGTCATTGCAACAAATGAACCAGGCGCCATTGAAC
>NZ_LJRZ01000280.1:0-337 GCF_002742485.1 Pseudomonas sp. 2822-17 | reverse complement strand
CCATTTAGTAAGCTATCAATAGTGCTTTTTAGAGTTTTTTCGTTTTCTTGAATATCTTTTTCTACAGCAGTTAACCAACCGGTTTCCTTCATCGTTCCATCCAGATTCATTTGCAAATACATATCCTCAGTATGTTTTGAATTATTTCTAGCTGTTACTTGTACAAGACTATCAGGGTGTAACTGGACAGCTAAACCAAAATCTCTAGGTGTTAGATTATCTTGTTGCATGCTTTTCAAACGATTAATTAAATCATTAGTAGCTTCAATTATAAAACCAAATTTTTTATATAGGTCATCCGTTAAATAAATTCGGCATATGTCTTCATATCCAATAC
>NZ_LJRZ01000279.1:0-857 GCF_002742485.1 Pseudomonas sp. 2822-17 | reverse complement strand
CTCACCGTCTGCCCTTCAACCCCCGGCTGGTCCATCAGTGAAGTCCAGCGCCAGTTTGGCGAGTCGCCGATTGAGCAGGTGCGCGACGACGAACTCGACGGTCTGCTCGCCAGCGCTTATGCCGACACGGGCAGCGCCGCCGCTGTGGTCGGTGCTGCCGAGAATGAGGTGGACCTCGACCGCCTGATGCAGGACATGCCCGAAATCACCGATCTGCTCGACACCCAGGACGGTGCGCCGGTGATCCGCATGATCAACGCCTTGCTCACCCAGGCCGCCCGCGATGAGGCCAGTGATATCCACATCGAACCCTACGAAACCCATTCCGTGGTGCGCTATCGCGTCGACGGCACGCTGCGCGATGTGGTGTCGCCGCGCAAAGCGCTGCACGGTGCGTTGGTGTCGCGGATCAAGATCATGGCCCAGCTCGATATCGCCGAAAAACGCCTGCCCCAGGATGGGCGGATCGCCTTGCGTGTGGCCGGGCGGCCGATTGATATTCGGGTGTCGACGGTGCCCACCGGGCATGGCGAGCGGGTGGTGATGCGCCTTCTCGACAAGCAGGCCGGGCGTTTGCAGTTGGAAACACTGGGCATGGAAGCGCAGTTGCTGGCGCGCCTCGATACGTTGATCCGCCAGCCCCACGGCATCGTGCTGGTCACCGGGCCCACCGGCAGCGGCAAGACCACCAGCCTCTACGCGGCGTTGGCGCGGTTGGATGCGAGCACCAGCAATATCCTCACCGTGGAAGACCCGGTGGAATATGACTTGCCGGGCATCAGCCAGATCCAGGTCAACGCCAAGATCGACATGACCTTCGCGCTGGCATTGCGGGCGATCCTGCGCCAGGACCCGGA
>NZ_LJRZ01000278.1:0-524 GCF_002742485.1 Pseudomonas sp. 2822-17 | reverse complement strand
GAATTATAGACTTTCGAATTAGAGGAGTCCTGCATAGGTTAGTAGTAAGTGCGTTTGTATATAGAGAGAAAAAAAGGTGGGCGGACCAAGTGACAGATCAATTATTAGACCTAACTGGAAACTGGGTAGAATCGCTTGGGGCGACAATTGCTGCTGTTGCAGAGACAAAACAATTATTAGGACAGGAAGAGAGCGGATTAAAGTTAGGTGTAATTGGTAACGGAGTTCAAGGGCTTGGTAATACGTTTCAAGCTTTAGCTGAAACGGATGATGGCTATGTTGAGTTAGGGAACTGGTTACAGGCGGCAGGTACTTCGAGTAACTCTGTAGGTGAATATCGCCATCTATATAATCTAGGTAATGATTTTGAAAATAATTTGTTGGAAATTAATGGTGATGTGTTGCAAGCGTTTGGTTCCTTTTATGCATCAATTGGGAGACTAGAATCTAATCCAAAACTGGTTTACGGTAACTTAATTCAATCGCTAGGGGCAATTGTTGAAGCAATAGGAGTATTAAACACG
>NZ_LJRZ01000277.1:0-267 GCF_002742485.1 Pseudomonas sp. 2822-17 | reverse complement strand
GTTCTGCAACAACTAGAGGAGAATGGTTCGGTAGCATAATTCCTCCAGAACCTACCCTGATATGATTTGTATGTTCTAACGTATGTTTTATTAATATGGATGTAGCAGAACTTACTAATGTAGAAGTATTATGGTGTTCTGCTATCCAATAACGAGTATAGCCAAGTTGCTCAGTAGTTTGAGCGAGATCAACCATTGCGTTTATAGCATCTTTTGTATCTTGTCCTTTCCTAATTGGTGCTAGGTTTAACACAGATACAGGAATAT
>NZ_LJRZ01000276.1:0-255 GCF_002742485.1 Pseudomonas sp. 2822-17 | reverse complement strand
GAGAAAAGAAGTTGATTAGAGATAAGGGCATTAAAGTTTTCACAATGCATGAAATTGATCGTTTAGGCATGACGAATGTAATGGAGGAAGCGATAGCGCACGTAACGAAGGGAACGGACGGGATCCACTTGAGTCTTGATCTCGATGCATTAGATCCTCTTGATGCGCCTGGCGTAGGGACACCAGTAATGGGTGGGACAACATATCGAGAAACGCACTTAGCGATGGAGATGCTAGGTGAACACGGTATTATTA
>NZ_LJRZ01000275.1:0-364 GCF_002742485.1 Pseudomonas sp. 2822-17 | reverse complement strand
GCAAATATAGATTACTATAGTCAAATGGTAGAAGAAAAATCATTACTTCGCCGTCTAATTAGAGTAGCAACAAATATTGCTTCTGAAGGTTATGCAGCTGATGAAGATGTGGATTCAATTTTAAATAAAGCTGAAAAAACAATTTTAGATGTTTCACAGAAAAAGAATTCAGGAGCGTTCGTGAACATTAAAGATGTTTTAGTAGAGGCCTTTGATAAGATCGAATTATTACAGCACCAAGCAGGCGAAATTACAGGGATTCCAACAGGCTTTACGGAGTTAGATAATATCACTGCTGGGTTCCAACGAAATGACCTGATTATCGTAGCTGCTCGTCCATCAGTAGGTAAAACAGCATTTGCTC
>NZ_LJRZ01000274.1:0-302 GCF_002742485.1 Pseudomonas sp. 2822-17 | reverse complement strand
TCACAAGCGTGGGCAGAGGCAAAAAAGCGGTGTCGTTTGAATTCTATAGATATACAAATGGCTAAAGAGTTAGGGATGTCTCCAAAAAGTTTAATTAAAAATATCCCTTCACCCAATCAAAAATGGAAAGCACCGGTAAAAGTTTGGATTCATGAACTATATGAGAAGAAGTTTGGAGGATCCTGTCAACTAAGCCTGTGCATAGTAATAAATCAAAAGTATTCAATAAAGAGCAAGAAAGATCAATTGACATTGAACAGTGGGATGATGAGGAGGGTTTACCATTTTGATGAATTCTAAGG
>NZ_LJRZ01000016.1:0-228 GCF_002742485.1 Pseudomonas sp. 2822-17 | reverse complement strand
TACTAGGGTAAGTGGTACTAATGAAGCTAACCGAATGTTCCACCTGGAAGGACTGTTCTTTTCTTTTAACTTTTTCATTACCTCTCTTTTGTCAGAAATATTATAGGGATTGTTGGTAAAAACAGTGGTATTTAGTGACTGTTTTAAATCCTTTTCAAATTTCGTCATAGAAAATCCCCCTTTTAGCTAATAAAACTTCCAACTTTTTTCTCCCCCGTTGCAATCTAC
>NZ_LJRZ01000273.1:0-746 GCF_002742485.1 Pseudomonas sp. 2822-17 | reverse complement strand
TGGGCGCTGGCCTACGAGTATGACGTCCAGAACCGCCTCACCGCCGAACACCAAGGCTGGGGCACCTTGCGTTACGGTTATGACGCCTGTGGCCAGCTTCAACACCTGCGCCTGCCGGACAACAATCGTGTGGCGTTCAACCATGCCAAGGGCGGGCATCTCGCCACGGTAGAACTCAACGGTAAAACCCTTACCTCGCACCTGTTCAAAGCCGGTCAAGAACACCAGCGCCAACAAGGCCAACTGCTCAGCCATTACCACTACGACGACCAACAGCGCCTGCACGCCCATGCCGTAACACAGCAAGAACATCACCTGCTCCAACGCCACTACGACTACGACAGATCCGGAAATCTCACCCGCCTCAACGACACCCGCAAAGGCGAACACCACTACCACTACGACCCGTTGAATCGCCTGACCCGAGCCGACCACTCCCAAGACCTACAGGAACGCTTCGGCCACAACCCGGCGGGCAACCTGCTCATGCAAGACCGCCCCGGCCCCGACATCGTCGCCGGCAACCGCCTGATGATCCAGGGCGACCGGCATTACGACCACGACGCCTTCGGCAACCTGATCGGTGAACGCAGAGGCAAAGGTCACCAACTGGTCACCCAGTACCGCTACGACTGCCAACACCGGCTGATCGGCATTACACAACCCAACGGGCAAACCGCCAGCTACCGCTACGACCCGTTTGGACGGCGTATCAGCAAGACTGTCGACGGTTTAACCACGGAGTT
>NZ_LJRZ01000272.1:0-28749 GCF_002742485.1 Pseudomonas sp. 2822-17 | reverse complement strand
CGGCGGGTTGGGCTGAATAGCTGTCAACATTGACAGTAGCGACGAACGGTTGTCACGCGGTGCGGACCCCGGCAGGCGTACGGGCAGGCTGAACGGCTCTAAACGTCAAATGGCGGATGCGTTGCAGAGAAAAACGTCTGGGCCGCTTTACACAGCGTTCCGTTTATGCAAATTAATTACTTCACACTTTCACTTACATTTTTTTCACGTTTTATTCACATCCCAGGCCGTACTGTGAAGCCTCATCCGTTACAAATGTTGCATATCAAGCCCGCCGCCCCAGCGGGCTTTTTTTTGCCTGGGATTTGATCTAGCGCGCGACTTTGCCGACAGGTGCAGAGGCTTGCTCGCGAATCGCCCGTTGGGTGTCCAGCACCCTGGCCAACGCGGTTTCTGCCTCGGGGCTTTGCTGCGGGACACGAATTGCCGCCGAGACCAGGGTGATCAGCTTGGCCATCACCTCAGCGTCGGTGGCCGGGCGGCCCAGGCTCATGGAGTTCATCAGCAGCCGCAGCTCGGTGCCGGCCATCACCCCGGAGATCGCCTTGAGGGCAAATTGCAGGCGCACACCCAGTTCGTTGCGCGGCAAATCCGGCAAGGCCAGGGCGAAGGCTTCGAAAAAGCGTTGGAACACCGGCTGGTAATGCACCTTGAGGTATTCCTGGATAAACGGTGAGGTGTCGCTGTACACCCGGCCCAGGAAACGAATGAACGAACGCCCTTCCCCACTGGCACTGGCCGGGTCGCTGCGCTCCAGGCCCATGGCCGGAGCGAAGAGCACACCGAGCAAGGTGTCGCAATCGAGGGGGCCATCGGCTTCGGCTTCACAACGTGCCAATAGCTCCAGGCGCTGCTCGTTGAGCGGCTCCAGGCGTTGCATCAGCAGGGTCTTCATCAGGGAGTCCTTGTCCCCGAAGTGGTAGTTCACGGCAGCCAGGTTCACCTGGGCACGCTCGGTAATCTGCCGTAACAACACCGCGTCATAACCGTACTTAATAAAGAGCGCCTCTGTCGCATCCAGCAATCGAGTCTTGGTAATGTTTGGAGCGCTGAGTTTCTTCGCGACCATAAAGGGTTCCACGGCGGAAATATTGTTTTAAAAAATAATTTGATTTTTTATACCGGGGCGGCCGTTCGAAAGCAAGTAGTGACACACCGCCATACCATCCAAAGCCTTTGCCAGCGGGCATTTTGCGGCCAGCCAGGGGTATTTTGGCAGCTCCTCACACTGACGGGTTAAATCGTTTCAAAGGGTAAAACCGCTCTACATCCATGGCTGGCGAAGCACTGGGAACACGGTTAGTATTCAAACAATATTTTAAAAACAAGAAATAAAACCAGTCCGTGACGCATACCAGGCAGCTCCCGAACTTGTTACAAGGATTTACAGGGGCATGCCGGCGGCGTCGAGACTGCAGGCGTAGTCATGATGACACAGACCCCCGCGCACCCAGGCTTGATCTCCCTGCAAGGCATCGGCAAACGTTATCAGTTGGCCGGGCAAAAGCTGTCCATTCTCAATGACGTGTGCCTGTCGATCTCCCGCGGTGACAGCTGCGGCATCCTCGGCGCCTCCGGTTCCGGCAAGAGCACCCTGCTCAATATCCTTGGCCTGCTGGACCTGCCCAACAGCGGCCAGTACCACTTTGCCGGCCACGATATTTTGAGCGCCACCCCGGACGAACTGGCGGCGATCCGCAACCAGCAGATCGGTTTTGTCTTCCAGAGCTTCAACCTGCTGCCGCGCCTCAGCGCCCTGGACAACGTCGCCCTGCCCCTGAGCTATCGCGGTGTGTCGCGCCATGAATCGGTGGAACAGGCCCAGCGCATGCTCGAACAGGTAGGCCTGGCCGACCGCGCCCACCATCGCCCCGCCGACCTCTCCGGCGGCCAGCGCCAACGCGTGGCCATCGCCCGAGCCTTAGTGGGCAAACCCTCGGTGATCCTGGCCGACGAACCCACCGGCAACCTCGACAGCAGCACCGCCCAGGACATCATGGACCTGCTGCTGGCCCTGAATCGCGAGCAGCAGGTCACGCTGATCATCGTCACCCACGACGCGCAGATCGCCGAACGCCTGGAGCGCAAGATCCTGGTGCGCAACGGCGTGGTGCACGAGGTCGGTCGCCCATGAGCCTGCGGGTCGAACAGAGCCTCAGCCAACTGCTGCATGAAGCCTTCATCAGCCTGCGCACCCTGGGCAAGCGCTCGGTTCTGGCGCTGCTGGGCATTGTTATCGGCAGTTCATCGGTGGTGGCGCTGATCAATATCGGCCACAACGCGGCGGTGGATGCCGCGCTGATTTTCAAGGACATGGGCACCGACACCCTGGTGGTGCAGTTCCCGCCCAAAGGCAGCAGCAATGTGCCGATGCACACCCAACTCGACCTGCAAGCAGTGCGCGCGGCTGTGCCGGGCATCGCGCATATCGGCGCACTCAGCCTGTTCAGCGGGCCCATTGTGTTCCATGGCCGCAGCGTCAACGCCAACTTTGTCGGCAGCACGCCGGACATTCCCCAGACGATGCGCCTGCAACTGCAGCAGGGGCGTTTCCTGTCGGGCTTCGATGCCAACGAAACCTATGGCGTGATCGGCAACCAGGTCGCTCAGGCCCTGGGGGCGCCGGGCGACCCGCTGCAACTGGGCGACCGCGTGCGCATCAACGACTACCTGTTCCTGATCGTCGGCATCCTGCACAACCAGCCCAGGGCGATGCTGATGCCAGTGCAGGCCAACGAGTCGTTGTTCATCCCCGCCGAAGGCATGCGCCGCATCTACGCCATGCCGCAGATCGGCAACGTGATCATCCGCGCCGCGCCCGGCCAGGACATGGAGCGCATCGCCAAGGAGGCCGCCAGTGCCTTGCAAACCCAACTTACCGAGCATTCTGTCGACATCCAGGTACCCCAGCAGATGATCGATGGCATGACCCGGCAAAGCCGCACCTTCGCCTACCTGCTGCTGGCGCTCGGTGCGATTTCCCTGGTGGGCGGTGGCGTGGGGGTGATGAACGTGATGCTGATGAACGTCTCGGAGCGGCGCCGCGAGATCGGCATTCGCATGGCCCTGGGCGCTCGCCAGCGGGATATCCGCAACCTGTTCCTGCTCGAAGCCGTGACCCTCACCGCCGTCGGCGCGCTGTGCGGCGCAGTGCTGGGCATGAGCGCCGCCTGGCTCTACGCCTGGCTGTCGGGCTGGGAATTCGCACTGGCGGCTGCCGCCCTGCCCCTCGGCGTGGGCAGCACGTTGCTGGTGGGTTTGTTCTTTGGCATCTATCCGGCGGTCTCGGCCTCGCGATTGCAACCGGTGGAGGCCCTGCGTGATGAGTAAATGGCTCTGGCTGCTGGCGCTGATCAGCCTGCCCGGCGTGGCGGCCGACGTGGTCATCCGCCCCTCGGCCCCCAGCAGCAGCCGCAGCGTGTCGCTGAACGCCCAGGTCACCACCCTGACCCTGGGCGACGCGGTGTACCTGGGCCTGCGCAAGAACCCGGCAATCCGCAGTGCCTACCTGCAACGCGTCGCGCAGAAGTTCGATCTGCGGGTGGCCGAAGACGTGTTCAACCCCAAGCTCACCCTCAACAGCTATTACCGCGGCACCCGTGGCTCCCAGGACAGTGCACGCAACGCCAACCTCGCACCGTCCAGCAGCCTGCTCGGCGAGTACGGCACGCGCCTGAGCATGGCCTGGACTCAACAGTTGAACAACGCCGACCGCGCCGGCCGCTACCGCAGCGACGGCCTGGACCTGGCGATCATCCAGCCGCTGATGCGCGGCGCCGGCTGGGACGCCACGACCGCGCCGCTGCGCCTGTCGCGGCTGTCGGAACAGGCCAACCGCCTCAACCTCAAGGCCACCGTGGCACAGACCATCAGCCAGATCATCGCCACCTACCGCGAATTACTGCGCGCCCAGGAGCAACTGCTGATCGTGCAGGAAGCCCTCAAGCGCTCCGATACGTTGCTCGAAGTGAACAAGGCCTTGATCAGTGCCGGGCGCATGGCCGAGTTCGAGATTGTGCAGACCGAGGCCGACATCGCCACCCAGCAACTGGGCGTGGAAGAAGCGCAAAACCAACTGGACAGCAATCGCCTGGCGCTCCTGCGCCTGCTGGCCCTGGACCTGTCCACGCCGATTCGCGCCACCGAAGCCCTGGAAGCCAAGCCCATGCAGATCGACAAGCGCCAGGCCTTCACCCTGGCGCAAACCCAGCAACCGGAATACCTCGCCGCCCTGCTCGGCAGCCAGCAAGCCGACCTCAACCTGGTGATCGCCAAGGACTCCGGGCGCTGGCAGGTGGATCTGGTGGCCGGCGCGAATCAGATCCGCGACAACTACAATAACGACGCCGGCAGCAGCAACAACCGCACGTGGGATAGCTACGCCGGGGTGCAGGTGCAAATCCCCATCGGCGACATCAGCACGCGCCAGGCCGAAGTGCGTGCACGGGTGAACGTGGAGGATCAGGCCATCCGTATCACCGACGCCCGCCAGGAGCTGGAACGCAGCGTCAACGACGTGGTGCGCGACCTCGGCACCCGCTGGCGTCAGTATGAAATCTCCCAACGCGCGGTGGAGCTGTCACGGCGCAAGATCGAGATCGAACGGGAAAAACTCAGCGCCGGGCGCTCCACCAACTTCCAGGTGCTGAGTTTCGAGACTGACCTGCGCAACGCCGAAAACGCGCAGCTCAACGCATTGATCGCTTATTTGAACGCCCAGACACAGCTCGACCTGACCCTGGGCATGACGCTGGAAAGCTGGGAAATCGCCCTCAATGACTACTAATCGAAAACGCCTGCTGGGCGCTGTGGTGATCTTGTTGCTGGTCGGTGCCGGGCTGGCCCTGCGCAGCCCTGCGTCCGATCCCGCCAGCACCGCCGAGCAATGGCTGGCCGTGAAACCCGACCCGCTGGTGCACCAGATCGGCCTGGTGGGCAAGATCGAGCCTGACACCACCCTCACCCTCACCGCGCCGTTCGACGGTAACGTGCAGGCCAACCTGGTGGAGCCAGGCCAACGGGTCGAGGCGGGTCAAGTGCTGCTGCGCATGGACCCGGCCACCCTCGAAGTGCAATTACGCGACGCACTCTCCGCCCAGCTCAAGGCCCGACGCACCGTGCAAGAGATGCAGGACTGGGACAGCAGCCCCGCCGTCAGCCGCGCCCGCCGCAGCCTGCGCACCACCGAGATGACCGCCGGCAACACCCAGCGCAAACTCACCGAAAGCGACAACCTGTTCAAGCGCGGCATCATCCCGCGCAACGAGCTGGACGACCTCAAGCAACAGGCCCAACAGCAACAACTGGACCTCGCCTCCGCCCGCAGCGAACTGCAACAGGCCCTCGACCAGGGCAAGGGTGAATACCGCCAGATCGCCGACATGGAACTGACCAACGCTACGGTGAAATACGAGGCCCTGCGCACGTTGCTCGACGGCCGGGAGGTCAAGGCGCCGTTCTCCGGCATCGTGGTGCCCGCGCCCGGCAACAACACGCCCCAAGGCGGCAGCAGCACCAACGCCCCAATCCAGGCCGGGAGCAAAGTCAGCCAGGGCCAGGTGCTGTTTGGCCTGGCGAATATCGAACGGCTGAAGATTGTCGCCAAGGTCTCGGAGTTGGACATCAACCAATTGCATCAGGGCCAGGCGGTGGAAGTCATGGGCGACGGGTTTGATGGCGAGCGACTGACCGGCTCGGTCAGCGTGGTCAGCGGCTTGGCGATGGCCAGTGACAGCCAGGGCAGCGCGCAGTTTCCAGTGACCTTGTCGATCCCCAAGCTGACCCCGCAACAGTTGCAGCGGGTGCGTCTGGGCATGAGTGCGCGGTTGACCATCGTCACCTACAACAACGAGCAGGCGATTGTGGTGCCCGCGCAGGCGGTCGTTGGCGGTGAAGTGGAGTATCGGGAGGCGATGGACAAGCCGGTGGAGCGAGTCAAGGTCACGACCGGGCAAGCGACGGCGCAAGGGGTTGAGGTGTTCGGCCTGAAACCCGGCCTTGTGAAGCTCTCACAATAATTGATGGTTCAAATCTGGGAGGGGCAAGCCCACTCCCAGATTTAGATATTGGTCAATTTTTCGGCCAGGGCTTTAGCCTGAAGCGCCACATCCGTTACCGCCGTGCTCTCCCACCACATCCCGCGCAACGGTGGGCCCATGGCAAACAATCGCTGGCTGACCTGCCCCTGGGCATCCAGCACGGCGCCGGACTTGTCCGCCGCAATCCCGAGCGCCAACGGCCCAGGCTGGATCAACCCGCGCTTGAGCAACTGTTGCGGCAACGGCCGGGCCACGCGGCGCCAGTCGTATTCGATGCCGCTGGAGTTGATCAACGCAGCACCCGAGACCTGGGTCAGCACCTGTTCGCCACGATGACGCAAACGAATCGTCACGCCCTCGTGCGCAGGTGCCAAGCCCTTGAACGACGCGGCCCTGATCCGCAACCGCCCTTCCTCATGCAGCCGCGCCACCAACTGCGCACTCAACGGCGGCGAGCGGTGGTGATGGCTCTCCCACCATGGCCGTACATGCCGCACAAACTGACGTTTCTCGCGCTCGCTGGCCTGGCTCCACAACCGGCCGATATGGGCACGCACGGTGTCCAGCGGCGCTTGCCAATCGATGCCCTGGGCCTGCGCGATCCGACATTGCCGCCGCACCTCATGCAGCAACTGCCGAGGGCTGCGCAGGCCGTGATCAGCGGCCAGGAAATCCTCCCAAACCGGCGGTTGCCGGCGCACATGGGGCAGCAGGCCGTGGCGTGAAAAAATCTCGATGGGCCCGCGATGCCCGGCCTGTTCCAGGGACACCACCGCATCGACCATGGTCAGGCCGGAGCCGATGATCAGCACCGTCGACAGCGGGTCGAGCTGGGTCATGGCCTGCACATCCCAGGGGTCTACCGCCGCCGCGTTCACGCCGCTGGATTCGGTTTGGGGCGTGCGCGCCGCCGGGAACATACCGGTGGCCAACACGGCAAACGCGCCGCGCAGTTGGCGGCCGTTATCGAGGGTCAGCAGGGTTGAATCCGCGTCCACTTGCAGGTCGACCACTTCAGCGCGCACATGCTCCACCGTGGACGCGGACAGCGCCTTGGCCTCGGCCAACCGCTGCTGCGCATACACGCCGAAAATCCCCCGTGGCGGAAACAGTTCGCTGATGGGCACGTGCTGCTGGTCCGACTCCGGCCAGCCGCCCGCGCCGATGTAGTCGGTGAGCCATTGCGTCAGGTCATCGGCATTGTCCGGGTCGACACTCATGCGCGCCGCGTTGCCGTTGAGGGTGTGGCCCAGCTCCACAGCACTGTAGGCCTCGCCACGCCCCAGTTCGGCGCGCGGCTCGATCACCAGGATGCGCCGCCGGCCACCTAGACGCAGCAGTTGCACCGCCAGCATCGCCCCACTCAGGCCGCCGCCGATGATCAGTACATCAGCGTTGCGGATGGATTCACTCATGCAGGTTCGCCCTTACTGTTTACCCAGATAAATATCATGCAAGTCGCCCCGCGCCAGCAGTTCGGCGGCGCTGCCGCTCAAGGCCACGCGGCCAGTATCCAGCACGTAGCCGTGGGACGCATAGGTCAGCGCGACATTGATGTTCTGCTCGGCGATCAGGAAGCTCACCTGCTGCTCGCGGTTGAGCTGCGCGATGATCGCGAAAATCTCCTGCACGATCATAGGCGCCAAACCCATGGAGGGCTCGTCGAGCAGTACCAACGTAGGACGGGTCATCAACGCCCGGCCGATGGCGACCATCTGCTGCTCGCCGCCCGAGGTGAGGCCGGCGCGGGTGTGGCGCTTGGTCTTGAGCCTTGGGAACCAGGCGTAGATGCGCTCCAGGTCGTGCTCCATGTCCTTGCGGCTCAGGCGCCGCACAAAGCCGCCGCTGCGCAGATTATCCTCCACGGTCAGTTGGCCGAACACGTGGCGCCCTTCCAACACATGCACCATGCCCTGGCGCACGCGCCGGCTGGGGTCGACACCTGCCAGGTCCTGGCTGGCGTAAGCGATGACGCCTCGGCTGACCTCGGCGCGCTCGGCCCGCACCAGACCCGAGATGGCCTTGAGGGTGGTGCTCTTGCCGGCACCATTGGCGCCGAGCAAGGCCACAATCGCGCCCTTCGGCACGTTCAGCGAGACCCCGGCCACCGCCAGGATCGCGCCGTCGTAGATCACTTCAATATCATCGACCGTCAGCAGTGACGGGCTGGCGGATTCAGCAGCGGGCTGGCTCATGGCTTATTCATCCCCGGTGCAGGTGCGTGGCGTCAGGCCTTTTTCCTTGGCGAACGCGGCGGATTTTTCATCGATGAGCGGGCGCAACAGCGCACGGTCAGCGGCGATCCAGTCGCTGACCAGCGTCCAGTTGGCGCCGTCCCATTGCTGCACCCGCGCCGAACCGCCGCCTTCGTGGTCGCTGCACGACAGCTTGAGGTTCTGCATCAGGCCCAGGTAGCCCATGGCCTTGAGGCGGGCGTCGTCGATATTCAGATGCTCCAGCCCCCAACGGCCTTCTTCACCGTTGAGTGGACGCTTGCCGAACCTGGCCTGGGCGGTGCGGATCGCTTCTACCGCCACGGCGGCGTTCACCAGGCCCGAGTTGTAGTAGACGCTGCCGAAGTTCTTCAGGTCCTTGAGGTCGCTGTTGCCCTTGTCGAGGATCGATTGCTTGAGGCGCTTGTGGATCTCGAAATCGGCACCCGCCGGGTAAGGCGTCAGCGCCAGGTAGCCTTTGGCGGCCGCACTGGCGGGCAACACGTCTTCGCTGGAACTGGCCCAGATATCGCCGATGATATGGTCCACCGGGAAGCCGAAACGCGCGGCGGTCTTGACCGCCACCGGCGTCGACACGCCCCAGGTGCGCAGGAACACCCAGTCCGGGTTGGCCTGGCGCACCTGGCGCCATTGCGCCGATTGTTCGTTGCCCGGATCGGCCACCGGGATCTGGATATTTTCAAAGCCGTATTTCTCGGCCAATAACTTCAGCGGGCCGAGGGTTTCACGACCGTAGGCCGAGTCGTGGTAGACCGTGGCAATCTTCTTGCCCTTGAGTTTGTCGAAGCCGCCTTCGCGCTGGGCGATGTAGTTCACCAGCGTCGACGCCTCGCTGTAGAAGGTCAGCATCACCGGGAAGTTGTAGGGGAATACCGTGCCGTCAGTGGCTTCGGTGCGACCGTAACCGAGGGTGATCAACGGGATTTTGTCCACCTCGGCCCTTTCGCTGAGCGCATAGGCGGCGGGCGCGCCGTTGGGCTGGTACACCGCGACCGGCGCGCCGTCCAGGCCATTCTTGAAGCGCTCGTAGCACTCGATGCCCTTCTCGGCCGTCCACTCGGTCTCGCATTCCTGCCATACCAGTTTCACGCCATTGATGCCGCCTTCGACCTCGTTGATATAGCGCAGGTAGTCGATCATCCCGGCCCACACTTGCACGCCGCTGGACGCATAGGCGCCCACGCGGTAAGTCGCCAGGGGGAAGAATTGCTGGTCGGCCGAGGCCATCGCCTGGGGGGCGGCAGCGGACAACGCCGCCAACGCAAAGGCCGCACTGACCAGGGATCGTTTCAAGGATGCACGCATGGAGATTCTCTTCTATAGGTCAGAAACGTAGCGGCCACTGGCGCAGCCGGTCGCGAAGGTTGTGCAACAGGCGAATCAAGCCCTCGGGTTCCTTGATCAGGAACACGATGATCAATACGCCAAAGATGATTTTCTGCAGGTTCTGCAACTGCCCCGCGTCCACCGAACCGCCGAACAACGCCTGCCCGGCATGGCTGAGAAAGATCGGCAGCAAACTGATGAACGCCGCGCCGACGAAGTTGCCGGCGATGCTGCCCATGCCGCCGATAATGATGATGAACAGGATCTGGAATGAACGGTTGATATCGAAGCTGCTGGCGCTGGCCGTGCCCAGGTAGGCGAACGCCCACAACGCACCGGCAATGCCCAGGTAAAACGAGCTGACCGCAAACGCCAGGCGCTTGTAACGCACCACCGGGATGCCGACCACGGCGGCGGCGGTGTCCATGTCGCGGATCGCCATCCAGTTGCGCCCCACCTGGCTGCGCACCAGGTTCACCGCGGCCCAGGTCAACAGCAGCACCGTGACCAGCGTCAGCCAGTAACGACCGAGCGGCGTGTTGAGGTCATGGCCCAACAGCGCAAGCCTGGGCGCCGAGATGGTCCCGGACGAGCCGTAGTTGTAGAACCAGGGAAACTTGACGAACAGCCACTCCAGGAAAAACTGCGCGGCCAATGTGGTGACCATCAGGTAGAAGCCTTTGATCCGCGAGCTGGGCAACCCGAACACCAGGCCGACCAAGGCGCTGATAATCCCACCGCCGAGCAACGCCACCGGCAACCCCAGCTCCGGCAGGCGCAGCAGGAAGCCGTAGGTCGCAAAGGCGCCGACCGCCATGAACCCCGCAGCACCCACCGAGGTTTGCCCGGTGTAGCCGGTCAGCAGGTTCAGGCCCAACCCGGCCAGCGACAGCACCAGAAACGGGATCAGGATCGCATTGAGCCAATAGTCATTGCCCCACAGCGGCACCCCCACAAAGGCCACCCCCAGCAGACCGAAAAGGCCCCAAGGCACTCGTCGCGGGACCAGCAATAACGGCGCGGTTTGTTGAGCAACAGGGATCGACATGGTTTCAGACTCGCTCAATGGCGCGCTCGCCGAACAGGCCGGCGGGACGGATATACAGGAAGGCCAGGGCCAGGACATAGGCGAACCACGGCGTGATGCCGCCGCCGATCAGCGGGCCGATATACACCTCGGCAAGGTTCTCCGCCGCGCCGACGATCAGCCCGCCGACAATCGCGCCGCCAATCGAGGTAAAGCCGCCGATGATCAACACGGGCAAAGCCTTGAGCACCGCCAGCGACAGCGAAAACTGCACCCCCTGGCGTGAGCCCCACAACAAACCGGCCACCAGCCCGACAATGCCGGCCACCGCCCAGACGATCTGCCAGATGCGGTTGAGGTTGATGCCGATGGACAGCGCCGCCGTGGTGTCATCCGCCACGGCGCGCAGGGACACGCCGATGCGGGTTTTGTTGAACAGCAGCGCGAGCACCGTCACCAGCACCACGGCAGCCGCGGCGGCGATCAGGTCGAACTGGCTGAGCATCAGCGGGCCAACAAACAGCGGCACGTCGTCGATGCCCAGGTCCACGGCACGCACTTGCGCGCCCATCAAGCCTTGGGCCAGGCCTTCGATAATGAACGACAGGCCCAAAGTGGCCATGAACAGGGTGATCTGCGAACGGTTCACCAGTGGCCGCAATACCAGGCGCTCGATAAGCAACGCGCCGACGATCATCACGATCACCGTCAGCAGCAGCGCCAGGGCAAACGGCACGCCCTGGTCGTGCAGGCTGACGAAGGTCAACGCGGCAAACAGCAGCATCGCACCCTGGGCAAAGTTGAACACGCCGCTGGCTTTGTAGATCAGCACAAAGCCGATGGCGACCAGGGAATACAGGGTGCCGGCGAGCAGGCCGCCGAGCAGGGTTTCGAAGAAGAAGGTCATCAGTGCACGGCTCCCAGGTAGGCGGCGATCACTTCGGGATTGGCCTGCACCTGTGCCGGCGTGCCGTCGCCGACTTTGCGCCCGTAGTCGAGCACCACCACATGGTCGGACAGGCCCATCACCACGCCCATGTCGTGTTCGATCAACACCACGGTAGTGCCGAGGTCGCGGTTCACGTCAGCGACGAAGCGCGCCATGTCCTGTTTCTCTTCGGCGTTCATGCCAGCCATGGGTTCGTCGAGCAGCAACAGGCTCGGCCCGGCGATCAATGCGCGGCCCAGCTCCACGCGCTTTTGCAGGCCGTAGGACAAGTTGCCCACCAGCACATCGCGGTGGGCTTGCAGCTCCAGAAACTCAAGGATGGCTTGGCCACGCAGGCGAAAGGCCTCGGCTTCACGTCGCGCACGGGGCAAGCCGAGGGCCTGCTCGATAACACTGCTGCGCATATGCCGCGACAGGCCGGTGAGGAGGTTGTCGAGCACGCTCATTTTCTTGAACAGCGCGTTGTTCTGGAACGTCCGGCCAATGCCACGGCGTGCGGCCCCCAACGGGTCGATGCGGTGGAAGTGTTGCGCCTCGAAAACGATCTCGCCCGCGTCAAAGCGATACACGCCATTGAGCACATTGAGCAACGAACTTTTACCGGCGCCGTTGGGGCCGATCAACGCGCAGATCTCGCCGCGCCGCACCTCGAAAGACAAGGCGTTGATGGCCTTGACCCCTTTGAATGACAGCGAGATATCGCGCACCTGGAGAATAGCGTCACTCATGCGATATCCCGTTTGAGTTCGGCCAGCCACACCGGCTCGGCCGTGGATTTGAGGGGCTGCCAGATAAAGGCCAGGCGCTGGAAGCCCAGCAGTTTGCGCACGCGGTTTTTCAGCAGCCGGCGCAGGCCGCTTTGGGGGTGGGCGATGGCCCAGTCGCACAGGCGTCGACGCCAGGTGCCGTGGGGGGCCAGACGGCTTTCGATCTCATCGGCCAAGTGCTGTAACCGCTCGGGTGACAGCAGCAGGCCGGTGGGCGCGACTTCGCCGCGATCACGCTGCGCCGAGGCCAGGCTTTCCGGAAATGCCAGGCCGTGGCCGCTGCTCAGCCATTGCTCCAGCAGGACGTCCAGGCCGCCCTGCCAGTGGGTGCCCTCCTCGCTCCACAACGCGGTTTCGCCGGTGGGTTGCCACCAGCGCTGCAGGTGTTGCGCCGGGTCCACGGGGCCGAGTAACTGGGCGAAATCCAAGCGCTGGGTGAACGCCCAATCGCGCTGGCGACCTTGAACGTAGGCGTGACTGGGATGGATGCGCCACAGGTGTTGTTCCAGTGCCTGCGGCTCAAGGTTATCGGCCAGCGTCAGCACGTGTGCGCCGACGGACTGGGCCGCCAACGCCAGCAGCAACAGGTTCGGCTCAAAGGCGCCGCTGAGCACCAGGCGTGACTGGTCGCTGAAACCTTGCTGGCGCAAACCATCGGCCAGCCGCTCGACGTCGCGCAAGGTGTCGATCCAGCGCCAGGCATACCATTGCCCCTGGCGCTTGTGGCGCAGGGCGATGTGCAACGGCGTGAGTTGCGACCAGTGGCGCAGTTGCTCCAGAGAGGCCGTTGGTTCGTGCACGCTCATAGGGGATTGCTCCATTTGGGGGGGGGGCGTGCGGTGGTCCGCTGGCTGGGATATCCAACACTACACAGGGCAAATGTGGGAGGGGGCTTGCCCCCGATGGCGGTGTGTCAGCTAGGACACTTTTGACTGGCCCACTGCTATCGGGGGCAAGCCCCCTCCCACATTGGAACTGTGCAAGGTCGTTAGATCGCGGTAGCTGGCGCCTGGATGGTTGGCGCCCAGTCGCGCGCCGTCGCCAAACAACTTCTCGCGCAACGTGCCCTGGGCGTATTCGGTCTTGTACACGCCACGCTTCTGCAACTCCGGAACAAGCCATTCCACGGCGTCGACAAAGGTTTCATGGGTCAGCGCATAGGCCAGGTTGAAGCCGTCCACATCGGTCTCTTCGACCCACTCCTGCAACAGGTCCGCCACGGTCTCCGGGCCGCCGACGAACAGTGGGCCAAAGCCGCCGATACCGACCCAATCGGCCAGCTCGTTGGGCGTCCAGACCTTGTTCGGGTCCGCCGTGGAAAACGCTTCCACCGCCGATTGAATTGCATTGGTGTGCACGTGCTTGAGTGGTTCGTCCGGTTTGAACTGGCTGAAGTCGATGCCGGTCCAGCCGGAGATCAGCGCCATGGCGCCTTCGTAGCTGACGTAGGATTTGTACTCGTCAAACTTGGCTTTAGCCTTGGCGTCGGTTTCGTCGACGATCACCGTCTGCAAGTTGAAGATCAGGATTTTCTTCGGATCACGCCCAGCCTCGGCGGCACGACGGCGGATGTCGGCCACGGTCTTTTTCAGCAGCACCTTGGACGGCGCAGCGACGAACACACATTCGGCCTGCTCGGCGGCGAACTGCTTGCCACGGCTGGACGCGCCAGCCTGGTACAGCACCGGCGTGCGCTGCGGCGACGGCTCGCAAAGGTGAATGCCGGGCACCTGGAAGTGTTTGCCGACGTGGCGGATCTCGTGGATTTTGCTCGGGTCGCTGAAAACCCGTCGTTCGCGGTCACGCAGGACCGCGCCCTCTTCCCAACTGCCTTCCCAGAGTTTGTAGCAAACCTGCAGGTATTCCTCGGCGTAGTCGTAGCGCGCGTCGTGTTCGGTCTGGGCTTTCTGGCCGAGGTTCTTGGCGCCGCTTTCCAGGTACGAGGTGACGATGTTCCAGCCGATGCGGCCCTTGGTCAGGTGATCAAGCGTCGACAGACGACGGGCGAACGGATACGGATGCTCGAAGGACAACGAAGCGGTCAGACCAAACCCCAGGTGCTCGGTGACCAACGCCATTGGCGCGATCAGCGACAAAGGGTCGTTGACCGGCACTTGGGTGGCCTGGCGAATCGCCGCGTCGCCGTTGCCGTTGTACACGTCGTAGATGCCCAGCACATCGGCGATAAACAGACCGTCGAACTTGCCGCGCTCAAGGATCTTGGCGAGGTCGGTCCAGTATTTCAGGTCCTTGTACTGCCACGAACGGTCGCGCGGGTGCGCCCACAGGCCGGGCGATTGGTGGCCGACACAGTTCATGTCGAAGGCATTCAAGCGGATTTCACGGGACATCAAAGCACTCCGTTGAGGTGGTAGTTGCCGACAACCTGGTATTTCCAGCGCAACGGATCATCGAGGCTCGACGGCAGTTCGGTGCGTTGGCCGGTCAGTTCGAATTCGGCGTTGCTTGCAGCGATGAGGGCTTCGGCGGCGGCGATCTGCGCTTCGGTGGCGGCCACCGGGCTGGGGTGGGTTTCAGCGCGTTCCAGCAAGGCGGCGGCCACGTCGACGCGGATCTGCAGATCGCCGAAGCGGCTGATCACATAGGGGTCATCGCTTTTCTCGACATGGCGGCGAGTGCTGTCCAGCAGTTGGCGTGCAAGGTTCAGTGCGGTCATGGTTGATCCTCAGTTCCAGGCGTGGCGCGCGGGCTTCACACCGTTGAGCACAAAATTGCCGATCAGGTGGTATTTCCAGCGAGCCGGGTCGTGCAGGGTGTGGGTGCGCGCGTTGCGCCAGAAGCGGTCAAGGTTGTGTTTGCCGGTGACCGAGCGGGTGCCGGCCAGCTCGAAGAGTTTGCTGCTGGCGAGCAAGGCGGTTTCGGCCGACAGCACTTTGGCCTGGGCGACCACCAGCGAGGCGTGGGCGACGCTGTCTTCGCTCGGTTCGGCGAGTGCGTGGTCGACCGCCTTGCCGGCCTTGGCGAGAATCGCTTCGGTGCCGTGCACGCGCCATTCGAGGTCGCCGATGGCGGCGATGGTGAACGGGTCTTGCCAGCCGTGATCCTGCTGGCTGTCGATCCACGGGCGGGCCTGGCGCGCGAAAATCTTCGCTTGTTCAAGGGCGCCGAGGGCGATGCCGGTGTCGACGGCAGCCTGGATGATTTGTGAGATCGGGCCGTCTGCAGTGGGCCGGTCAAAGGCCAGGTGAGCGGGAACTACCGCACTCAACGGGACATTAACGCCATCAAGAGTCACGCCGCCGCTGGCGGTGGTGCGCTGGCCAAAGCCATCCCAGTTATCGATCACCGTCAGGCCAGGCGCATCGCGTTCGACAAAGCCAATGAACGCCTGGCCGTTTTCGTTATTGCCAACGGTGGGAACGATATGGGCGAACAACGCGCCAGTGCAGTAGAACTTCTCGCCGTTGATTTGCGCGGTGTCGCCGTGGAAACGAATCTGCGTGTCGAAGGTGCCGGCGTTTTTGCTCTTGGCTTCGGAGAAGGCATTGCCGAAGCGGTAGCCCGCCAGGACCTTGCCGAAGTAGTGGCGCTTTTGTTCCTCGGTCGCGGTTTGCAGCAGGATATCCACTACGCCCAGGTGGTTTTGCGGGATCTGCCCAAGAGACGGGTCGGCGGCGGAGATCAGTTTGATCACCTCGGCCACGGTCACATAGGACACTCCGGCGCCGCCGTAGGCTTTGGGAACGGTAATGCCCCACAAGCCGCTGGCAGAAAACTCGTCAAGCTCGGCGACCGGCAGGCGCCGCTCGCGGTCGCGCACGCTGGCATCGACAGCAAAACGTGCGGCCAGACGAGTGGCGACTTCGATGGCTTCCGAGTCCGAGCGGATGATATGGGCAGGGTGTTGAGGATGGGTTGACATGGGCCGACTCCAGGCTCCGATAAGATACGGAGGTCACTGCAGGAGTCATGCCCGAAGCTGACCCTTAACAAAACAGGCCAGTTACACATTTTGTAGGAAAAAAAGCGGGAGCAAACCAACAAAGTGTTGAACCTCTGTTGCTCCATCAACAGTTGCTTGTCAAAAGCAACCGTCTCTCACCCATCACATACTAATTAATCTACAACTTGATATATAGCCTGATGCGAGCGCATTTCCCCGCTTTGTTTCTTAATCTTATAGTACGCTGACGCAGAGGTAGCGCCGACAAAGAGCGCATCATAGATTGTTCGGGTAACGACTTCCGTTGTAGAGACGATCTCCCCATAGGTAAACCAATCCCACTGTCCATCAGTATCTACAAAGAGCAGGTACTCATCGCCTTCCTCAATACCGAGGTAAAGAGGAAGGACAAAAGTAGCTCTGTTACCTGCTACCTCCGAACGGGAGATCGTTTCATTTTGCGAAGGAACAATAGCTGGGGCTACGAGAAAGTCGGCTCGAGATACTAATACTCCGTTCATATCCATATCCTTATATTGGGTTCTTGACAGTTCAGTTATTGCGACAACACCAACAAGTCAACACATAGCGAATATGCAAAAACTTAGTGATTGACGCAAAAACACCATAACTGAAGGAAAAACCAAAAATAAGCTGTCAACTCTGACAGTTGACAAACTAAATAACGACATTCCGTACAAACTTCACGGCGACGTCCCCATCATTGCGATAGGCGTGAGGCTGATGGCTGGCGAACATGAAAAACTCACCTGCGTTGATGGTGTTTTCTGCGTCCCCCACCACCAGGGTCAGGCTGCCCTCAAAGACAAATAGCTGCTCGCTCCACCCTTCCAAGTCCGGGTCCGGGCAGTAGCGATCACCGGGTTCGAGGCGCCACTCCCATAGCTCGACTTCACGCCGCGCGGTGGCTTTGGCCAGCAATACCGCCTTGCTGCCGGTAATTTCACCGGCCCAGGCCAATTCGTTGATGCGGCTGTGGTCACGCACATCCGGGGCCTGAATCAGATCACTGAACGCCACATCCAGCGCTTCGGCGACTCGGTCTAGCGTGGACAGGCTGACGTTCTTCTCCCCCGCCTCAATGGCCACCAGCATGCGCCGGCTGACCCCGGACTTTTCCGAGAGCGCGGTCTGGCTCAGGTCGGCGGCGTGGCGCAGGCGACGAACGTTCTGGCTGACGTGCTGCAGGACCGAAGCCCGTTGTGGATTTTCTTTGTGCACTATATTGCTCAATGGGTGGGTGTGCGCAGTATACTGCCCAGCGTGCGGCGCATTGTGCGGTCCGTGCCTTTCCCTGTGCAAGACCGAGCTGCCATGACCACCGCCAAAACCCCTTCGCGTTTCAACCGTTTCAGCAAAGCCGAATGCATCCTGGTGTTTATCACCATGATCTGGGGCGGCACCTTTTTGCTGGTGCAGCACGCCATGACGGTGAGCGGCCCGATGTTTTTCGTGGGCCTGCGCTTTGCGGCGGCGGCCATTGTGGTGGGCTTCTTCTCGCTGCGCACCTTGCGCGACTTGACCCTGTTTGAATTGAAGGCCGGGGTGTTTATCGGTGTGGCGATCATGTTTGGCTACGGCTTGCAGACCATCGGCCTGCAAACGATCCTGAGCAGCCAGTCGGCGTTTATCACCGCGCTGTATGTGCCGTTCGTGCCGTTGTTGCAATGGTTGGTCCTGGGCCGTCGTCCTGGGTTGATGCCGAGCATTGGCATCATGCTCGCATTTGCCGGGTTGATGTTGTTGACCGGGCCAGCGGGGGCTTCGTTGAATTTCAGCCCCGGTGAAATCGCTACATTGATTGGTGCCATTGCGATTGCAGCAGAAATCATCCTGATCAGCGCATTTGCAGGTCAAGTGGATGTACGCCGGGTGACGGTGGTGCAACTGGCCACGGCGTCACTGCTGTCGTTCCTGATGGTGGTGCCGATGGGTGAGGCGCTGCCGGGGTTCTCGTGGTTGCTGCTGTTCAGTGCGGTGGGCCTGGGCTTGACCAGCGCGGTGATCCAGGTCGCGATGAACTGGGCGCAACAGAGCGTTTCACCGACGCGGGCCACGTTGATCTATGCCGGTGAGCCGGTGTGGGCTGGCGTGGTCGGGCGGATTGCCGGCGAGCGCTTCCCGCCGATTGCGATGCTGGGGGCGGCGTTGATTGTGGTGGCGGTGATTGTGAGTGAGATGAAGACCAAGGGGCAGAAGGCGGTTGACTTGGCCGATGCGTTGGAACAAAAGCGTCAGGGATAGCCTCCAGATACTGTGGTGCCTGTAATATTGCCATCGCGGGCAAGCCCGGCTCCCACAGGGGTCGGCATTCCAATTCTGCGAATTTTGAAACAGTGCCAAATAGGAGTTTTCATCCTACCTTGTAGGATCCTGCCACATCTTGCCGTTTGGTGATCAACAAAGCGGCACGTATGATGCATCCCAAACTCCCGCAGATTAGAAGCCTATGTCCCTGATAGTTCTACTGCTTCTGCCATTCATTGGCAGCTGTCTGGCGGCCTTGCTGCCGCACAATGCACGTAACACCGAATCCCTGTTGGCCGGCCTTGTGGCCCTGGTCGGCACCCTTCAAGTCGCCCTGCTCTACCCCCAGATCGCCCACGGTGGCGTGATCCGCGAAGAATTCATGTGGTTGCCCAGCCTCGGCCTGAATTTCGTCTTGCGTATGGATGGGTTTGCCTGGCTGTTCTCGATGCTGGTGCTCGGCATCGGCTCGCTGGTGGCGTTGTATGCGCGCTACTACATGTCGCCGGATGACCCGGTGCCGCGCTTCTTTGCGTTTTTCCTGGCCTTCATGGGCGCCATGCTCGGGCTGGTGATCTCCGGCAACCTGGTCCAGATCGTGTTCTTCTGGGAACTGACCAGCCTGTTCTCGTTCCTGTTGATCGGCTATTGGCACCACCGCGCCGATGCCCGACGCGGCGCCTACATGGCGCTGATGGTCACCGGCGCGGGCGGCTTGTGCCTGCTGGCCGGGGTGATGCTGCTGGGGCATATAGTCGGCAGCTATGACCTGGACCGGGTGCTGGCGGCGGGCGATCAGATCCGCGCACATGCGCTGTACCCGGTGATGCTGGCCCTGGTGCTGATCGGCGCACTGAGCAAAAGCGCGCAGTTCCCGTTCCACTTCTGGCTGCCCCACGCCATGGCCGCACCGACGCCGGTGTCGGCCTATCTGCATTCGGCAACGATGGTGAAGGCCGGCGTGTTCCTGCTGGCCCGCCTGTGGCCGGCGCTGTCGGGCAGCGAAGAATGGTTCTGGATCGTCGGCGGTGCCGGCGCCCTCACCCTCCTCCTAGGCGCTTACTGCGCCATGTTCCAGAACGACCTCAAGGGCCTGTTGGCCTACTCCACCATCAGCCACCTCGGGCTGATCACCTTGCTGCTGGGGCTCAACAGCCCGCTGGCCGCCGTCGCCGCAGTGTTCCATATCCTCAACCACGCCACTTTCAAGGCCTCGCTGTTCATGGCGGCGGGCATCATCGACCACGAAAGCGGCACCCGCGATATCCGCAAGCTCAGCGGCCTGGTGCGCCTGATCCCGTTCACCGCGACCCTGGCGATGGTGGCCAGTGCCTCCATGGCCGGCGTGCCGTTGCTCAATGGCTTCCTGTCCAAAGAGATGTTCTTCGCCGAAACGGTGTTTATCTCGGCGACAAAATGGGTGGAAATAGCGCTGCCGGTGATCGCGACCATCGCCGGCACTTTCAGCGTGGCCTATGCGCTGCGCTTTACCGTCGATGTGTTCTTCGGCCCGCCCGCCACCGACCTGCCGCACACGCCCCACGAACCGCCACGCTGGATGCGTGCCCCGGTCGAGTTGCTGGTGTTCACCTGCCTGCTGGTGGGGATTTTCCCGGCCCAGGTGGTCGGCTCGATCCTTGCGGCTGCCGCACTGCCGGTGGTCGGCGGTGTGCTGCCCGAGTACAGCCTGGCCATCTGGCACGGCTGGAACGCGCCGATGATCATGAGCCTGGTGGCCATGACCGGCGGCGTGCTGCTCTACCTGATGTTGCGCAAACAACTTAAACGCGGGCGCTTCAAGTACCCGCCGCTGGTGGGCTACTTCAATGGCAAGCGCGGCTTCGAGCGCTGCCTGGTGGTGATGATGCGTGGCGTGCGCAAAATCGAAAAACGCATCAGCACCAAGCGCCTGCAAACCCAGTTGTTCCTGTTGGTGATCGTCGCGGTGATCGGCGCCATGATCCCGATGCTCAACAGTGGCCTCAGTTGGGGCGACCGCCCGAAAATTCCGGGTTCCATCGTCTTCGTCACCCTGTGGCTGCTGGCGATTGCCTGTGCCCTGGGCGCCGCCTGGCAAGCCAAGTACCACAGGCTGGCGGCCCTGACCATGGTCAGCGTGTGCGGCATGGTCACTTGCGTGACGTTTGTATGGTTCTCGGCGCCGGACCTGGCACTGACGCAACTGGTGGTCGAGGTCGTGACGACGGTGCTGATCCTGCTTGGCCTGCGCTGGCTGCCACGGCGGATCGAGGAAGTCTCGCCACTGCCAAGCTCGCTGCGCAAGGCGCGCATTCGCCGCCTGCGTGACTTCCTGCTGTCCACCGCAGTGGGCGGCGGCATGGCGCTGCTGTCCTATGCGATGCTGACCCGCCAGACGCCCAACGATATTTCCTCCTTCTACCTGAGCCGCGCCCTGCCCGAAGGCGGCGGCAGCAATGTGGTCAACGTCATGTTGGTGGACTTCCGTGGCTTCGACACCCTTGGCGAAATCACCGTGCTCGGCGCCGTGGCGCTGACGGTGTACGCCCTGCTGCGCCGCTTCCGCCCGTCCAAGGAAAGCATGCAACTGCCTGCGCAACAGCGCCAACTGGCGCCGGACGTGGCCACCGACCTGGTCAACCCGCGCCAGGCCAGCGACACCGCCCTGGGCTTCATGATGGTGCCGGCGGTGCTGGTGCGCCTGCTGCTGCCGATTGCGCTGGTGGTGTCGTTCTACCTGTTCATGCGCGGCCACAACCAACCGGGCGGCGGGTTTGTCGCCGGGCTGGTGATGTCGGTGGCGTTTATCCTGCAATACATGGTCGCCGGTACACAGTGGGTCGAGGCGCAGATGAGCCTGCGGCCGATGCGCTGGATGGGTTTTGGCCTGCTGTCCGCCACGCTCACCGGGCTCGGCGCGCTGTTTGTCGGCTACCCGTTCCTCACCACTCACACCTGGCATTTCAGCCTGCCGCTGCTGGGCGATATCCATGTCGCCAGTGCGTTGTTCTTTGACGTCGGCGTGTACGCCATGGTCGTCGGCTCGACCTTGCTGATGCTCACCGCCCTCGGTCACCAGTCGGTGCGCGCGCACAAACCGAGCAACCAGGCCAAAGCAGTCGCCGCAACAGAAGGAGCCGCCTGATGGAAGAAGTCATCGCAATTGCCATTGGGGTCCTGGCGGCCTCCGGCGTCTGGTTGATCCTGCGGCCACGGACGTTCCAGGTGGTGATGGGCCTGTGCCTGTTGTCGTACGGGGTCAATCTGTTCATTTTCAGCATGGGCAGCCTGTTTATCGGCAAGGAGCCGATCATCAAGGACGGCGTGCCGCAAGACCTGCTCAACTACACCGACCCGCTGCCACAGGCCCTGGTGCTGACGGCCATCGTGATCAGCTTTGCCATGACCGCCTTGTTCCTGGTGGTGCTGCTGGCCTCCCGTGGCCTGACCGGCACGGACCATGTGGACGGCCGGGAGCCCAAGGAATGAATTGGGTCAATCAACTGATCGTCGCGCCGATCCTGCTGCCGCTGCTGACCGCCGGGCTGATGCTGATGCTCGGTGAGAAGCGCCGCCCGCTCAAAGCCAGGATCAACCTGTTCTCCAGCGTGATCGGCCTGGGCATTGCGGTATTGCTGCTGTACTGGACGCAAAAAGGCGGCCCCGGTTCGATTGGCGTGTACCTGCCGGGCAATTGGCAGGTGCCATTCGGCATTGTGCTGGTGGTGGACCAACTGTCGGCACTGATGCTGGTGCTCACCGGGATTATCGGCGTGAGCGCGCTGCTGTTCGCCATGGCCCGCTGGGACCGTGCGGGCACCAGTTTCCATGCGTTGTTCCAGGTGCAGATGATGGGGTTGTACGGCGCGTTCCTGACCGCCGACCTGTTCAACCTGTTCGTGTTCTTCGAGGTGCTGCTGGCGGCGTCCTACGGTTTGATGCTGCACGGTTCCGGCCGTGCGCGGGTGTCGGCGGGGCTGCATTACATCGCAATCAACCTGCTGGCGTCGTCGCTGTTCCTGATTGGCGCGGCGATGATCTATGGGGTGACCGGCACGCTGAACTTCGCTGACCTGGCGCTGAAAATCCCGCTGGTACCGGAGGCCGATCGCGGCCTGCTGCATGCCGGTGCGGCAATCCTGGCGACAGCGTTTTTGGCCAAGGCCGGCATGTGGCCGCTCAACTTCTGGCTGGCGCCCGCCTATTCCTCGGCCAGCGCGCCGGTGGCGGCGATGTTTGCGATCATGACCAAGGTTGGCGTGTACACCGTGCTGCGCCTGTGGACGCTGCTGTTCTCCGGCCAGGCCGGCGCTTCGGCGCTGTTTGGTGGCGACTGGCTGGTGTACGGCGGCATGGCGACTATCGTCTGCGCGGCGCTGGCGATGGTGGCGGCGCAACGCCTGGAACGTATGGCCAGCCTGAGTATCCTGGTGTCGGCCGGGATCCTGCTGTCGGCAGTCGGGTTTGCCCAGCCGAGCCTGACCGCAGGCGCGCTGTTCTATCTGGTCAGCTCCACATTGGCCTTGAGTGCGCTGTTCCTGCTGGCCGAATTGATCGAGCGTTCGCGTTCGGCCAATGACCTGCCGCTGGATGAAGAAATCGATGCGTTGCCCAAAGCCATGGAATCCCTGCATCCGCGTCCCGGTGTGAACCTCGATGACGAGCAAAAGGCCGTGGTCGGCCAAGTGATTCCGTGGACCATGGCGTTCCTGGGCTTGAGCTTTGTCGCCTGCGCCCTGCTGATCATCGGCATGCCGCCGCTGTCCGGGTTTATCGGCAAGCTCAGTTTGTTGAGTGCGCTGGTCAATCCACTGGGCCTGGGCAGCGGCTTGGAAGGCCCGATCCGACCTGCAGCGTGGGGCCTGATGGCCTTGCTGATCCTGTCCGGCCTGGCCTCGCTGATCGCGTTCGCCCGCCTGGGTATCCAGCGTTTCTGGACACCGGAAGAACGCCCATCGCCCTTGCTGCGTCGCTATGAGTGCGTGCCGATCTTCTTCCTGCTGGGCCTGAGCATCCTGCTGACCTTCAAGGCCGAGCCGCTGATGCGCTACACCCAGGCCACCGCTGTCAGCCTGAACAACCCGGAAGCCTACGTGATGGCGGTCATGGCCACGCGCCCAGTGCCCAGCCCTGAAGCCAAAGCGGCTGCCCTGGAGGTGCAACCATGAAGCGCCTGTTTCCTGCCCCGTGGTTGTCCCTGGCATTGTGGGTGCTGTGGCTGGTGCTGAACCTGTCCGTCAGCCCTGGTCATCTGCTGCTGGGTGCTGCGCTGGGGGTGCTTGCCCCGCTGCTGATGGCGCCGTTGCGTCCGCTGCCGATCCGCATCCGCCGCCCCGGTGTGATCATCCGCCTGTTCTTCCTGGTGGGCCGCGATGTGATCGTCTCCAACCTGCAAGTGGCCTGGGGCGTGCTGACGTGCGGCTCGCGCCCACCGCGTTCGCGCTTCATCAAGATCCCCCTCGACCTGCGTGACGCCAACGGCCTTGCCGCCCTGTCGATGATCACCACCGTGGTGCCCGGCACCATCTGGTCGGAACTGGCCCTGGACCGCAGCATCCTGCTGCTGCACGTCTTCGACCTGGATGACGAAGCGGCCTTCATCGAACATTTCAAAAGCGCCTACGAACGGCCATTGATGGAGATCTTCGAATGAGCGCCCTGCTCTCCAATGCGATCCTGTTCAGCCTGTTCCTGTTCTCCCTGGCCATGGTGCTGACCCTGATCCGCCTGTTCAAAGGCCCATCGGCCCAGGACCGGGTCCTGGCGCTGGACTACCTGTACATCCTGGCGATGCTGATGATGCTGGTGCTGGGCATTCGGTATGCCAGTGACACCTACTTTGAAGCGGCGCTGCTGATCGCACTGTTCGGCTTCGTCGGCTCGTTTGCCCTGGCCAAATTCCTGCTGCGTGGGGAGGTGATTGAATGATGCCGTTATGGATGGAAATCGTCGTGGCCGTACTGCTGGTGCTCAGCAGTATGTTTGCGCTGATCGGAGCGATTGGCCTGCTGCGCATGAAGGACTTCTTCCAGCGCATGCACCCACCGGCACTCGCCTCCACATTGGGCGCATGGTGCGTGGCACTGGCGTCGATTATCTACTTTTCGGCTCTCAAGTCCGCGCCGGTGTTGCACGGCTGGCTGATCCCGATCTTGTTGGCGATCACCGTGCCGGTGACTACATTGCTGCTGGCGCGTACCGCGCTGTTTCGCAAGCGTATGGCTGGGGATGATGTCCCGGCCGAGGTCAGCAGCCGCCGCTGATTCCTGTAGAAAACATGGTCAAAACTGTGGGAGGGGGCTTGCCCCCGATGGCGGTGGGTCAGCTGCAGATAAGCCGACTGACCCACTGCTATCGGGGGCAAGCCCCCTCCCACATTGGGACTGTACTAGGCGCAAGATCGGATTCGCTCGGCCAATTCTGCCAGTTCGGCATCATCCGCCCGCACGTGATCGTGGGATGAGATATAGCCTTCATAAGCCTCAAAAAACTTATCCACTTTCGAGCTCAACGGCTTGAACGCACTGTCCTGCCCAGTTCCATGCATGGGAAACAACTTCGCATGCAGATGATCAACCCCATACCCTTCCAGCATCATCCCCGTACGCGCCACATCGGGAAACGCCCGGTCGATCAGCAAGGCAGTTTTCTTGGTGGCCACGATCAGATCAGCCAGCACCTCATCCGACTGCGCAAAGGCATAACTGCCGTAATGCTGCTTGGGGATGACCACGCTGAAGCCTGGGGTATTGGGGAAAATCGACAGGAACGCCATGTGATGTTCGTCCTCCCACAGGATATGGGCTGGGGAGGTTTTGCGGACAATGCTGCAGAAAATACAATCCATTTGAGTCGCTGCCGTTTTTGTCGTGGGTTTGGTCGTGGCGAACATCTAAAAACAGGATCGGGCGGGAGTCAAATCCCAGTTTTTGGCAGTCTCGCGATTTACCGAAACCTCCCACATAAGCGCCGGATAAGCTCTACAGCTTCTCCCTGAAAACCTCTGCAAAGTCCTTCGCCTGATCACACAGTGCGAGGGATTGCAGATGGTTTTTTTCGTTAAGGCCCTGCCTGCCGGGGCTGCCTCTTGATTCCCGTCATTGCCAGCCTTGTCCTGGCCCCCATGGATCCCAACGCGCCGGATAGTGAGCGCGTCTTCGGCGACTTCCGTAATTGCCTGAACACCTTTGATGCCTGGGCCGAAAGCTTCTGGAGCCGTTCGGCGCTGGAGGTCGAGCAGGTCTTCAAGGTAGGAGACGAGGTAGCGCTGGTTACGCCGGTTTCGTCGAAGGCACCCAGTAAAACGGTCGCCATGTGCAGTGCCCAGGGCTCGCTGACCCTGGTGCATATGTTCGAAAGCACGCGTTTTGTGCCTATCGGCAACACCCCGGTGATGCTCCAAGCCATTGCAGCGGATGGCAGCCCGATGGGCCCACCGCTGCATCGGACCATCGGCCCCAGCGGCATCCTCGAAATCACCGAGTGTGATCGCAACCAGCCGTACCAAATCACTTTCTATCCCACTGTTTCCCAGGATCACGTCAAGGCGCTGTATGCGTCTTATCAGTCAGTGATTGCGGGGCTGGAAGGTCGTCTGCGGGAAGAGTGGACGGCGACTTTCAAACCCCAATGGAACGACTTTGCCAACGCCGGCTCTTTGCGACGCAGCGCGATGCAGGGCGTGGCGTTTTCCACCGGGATGGCCAAGGCGCTCTACAACCTGTGGGACAACATTGCCCAGTTGTACGACCTACTGGCGAATCTCAAGGCCAACAGCCAGCAGTTGTTGGCGTACCTCTCTCAGGCTGAGCTTGATGAACTACTGAAGCTGGGCAGCGAAGCGATTGCCAAGAGTTTGTTGGTGCTTAGCGATGAGCCGCTGTTGTTCATTTATGTCTCGGCGATCGTCAGCTGGATACGCCTGCTGCCACCGCCAGAGATGTATGAATTGCTGGGCGAGGTCACCGGTGAAGTGCTGATCAACCTGCTGCTGATGTGGGCGACGGCTGGGACGGGTGTGGCGCTACGCATGGGCGCACAGACGCTGAGCACTATCAAATCCAAACGGGCGCGGGCGTTGTTGGAGTTGCTGGCCGATCACCTCGTGGGGCCGAAGTTGGACGCGCACTCGGAGGCGCTCAAGCCTTTGTTGCTGGGCAGTGCGGCAACGCCGATCAAGGCGGTGCCGGTTGCGTCGTTGAAGGCTGGGGAGAATCTGGTTTCGAACGCGGTGCCGGCGGTTCGCGGCAAGACACGGCGAACGGTGTTGGTCAGGCAGGAGCATGTCGACGATGTGCCTGCCGTGGCGACGAATCCGAAGGGGGATGCTGCTGCGGCTTCGGATAAGACCGTGACCAACGGGTGTCCGGTGTCGATGGTCACTGGGGAGGAATTGCTGACCCTCACCGATGGCACGTTGGACGGAATTCTGCCGTTTGAGTGGACACGGTTGTATCGCACCAGTGCGGTGGAAGTGGATGTCGGGCTGGGGTTTGGCTGGAGTCATTCGCTGGCGCACCGGCTTGTTGTGTCAGGCAATTCGGTGGTGTGGACGGATCATGAGAATCGCTCGACTGAGTTTCCACTGCCGACAGTTGCTCGACCTGCAATCACCAATAGCCTGGCTGAAGCGGCGATTTATCTGGGGGATTTTCCGGATGAGTTGGTGTTGGCTCAAGCGTCGCGGTTTTATCACTTTCGCGATGGGGTGCTGGTTTCAATCAGTGATGCGTATGACAACCGTCTGCGGATTAGTCGGGACTATTTAGGGCGCATTGAGCGGCTGGATAACGGTGCCGGTTGTGCGCTGTTTTTACGCTATGAGTCGGGCCGCATTGTGGCCGTGGACTACCAGGTTCAGCGGGCCAAGGGGTATGAGCCCTACGCCTGGGTAACTGAACAGAACGTTGTTTCCTACGCCTATGACGACCGTGGCCGACTGGTCTCAGCGACCAATGCCGTCGGTGAAAGCGAGGTTTATCGCTACGACGACCAGCACGTGATTCTTGAGCGCGGCCTGGCCGGTGGGGCGAGTTTCTTTTGGGCGTGGGAACGGTCTGGCAAAGCGGCGCGATGTGTCCGGCATTGGGCCAGTTTTTCGCAGATGGATACGCGCTATGCCTGGGGGGATGACGGCAGCGTTGTCGTTCACAACGCCGATGGCAGCCAGGAAGTGTACGTCCACGATGACCGCGCACGGCTGGTGCAGCGCATTGATCCGGACGGTGCCGAGCATTTCAAATCCTACGATGACAAGGGTCGGCTGACGGTTGAGCAGGACCCGCTGGGCGCGGTGACGGCGTATCAGTACGACGAGGCCGGACGCCTGGTTGCGTTGTTTCCGGGGGACGACGAACCAACGTCCTACGAGCATGACAATGGCTTCGTACGGGTTGTAAGACGTGGTGAGGCGGTTTGGAAATATGAGCGCAATGACCAAGGCGATGTCATTCGCAAGACCGACCCTGACGGTACTTCCACAGACTACAGCTACAACAAATACGGGCAGCTGACGGGAGTTTGGTATCCGGACCACAGCTGTCATCGCCTGGTCTGGAATGAACGCGGCCAGCTCATTGAGGAACAACTACCCAACGGCGGAATCAAGCGCTATCGCTACGACGATCTGGGCCGCCAGATTGCCCGCGAGGATGAACAAGGCGCGCTGACCCAATACCAGTGGGATGCAGTCGGTCGGCTGACTCGCCTCGCACTGCCCGGCGGCGCGTGCAGGGAATACAGCTACAACCCCTACGGCAAAATCACCGCCGAACGCGATGAACTGGGCCACGTCACCCGCTACGAATATGCCGACGGCCTGCACCTGATCAGCCGCCGTATCAATGCCGACGGCAGCCAGGTCAAGTACCGCTACGACAACGTGCGATTACTGCTGACCGAGATTGAAAACGAAGTTGGCGAAATCTACCGGCTGGCTTACCACGCCAACGGCCTGATCCAGCAGGAAGTCGGGTTTGATGGGCAACGCACGGCCTACGAGTATGACCTCAACGGCAACCTGAAAGAAAAAACTGAATACGGCGATGACGGCACTCGGCTAGTGACTTGTTACGAGCGCGACTACGCCGGCCGTCTCGTACGAAAAATCCTGCCCGACGGCAACAAGATCGATTACGCCTACGACCGCCAAGGCAATCTCCTCAGCGTCGACGACGGCCATTGGGCGCTGGCCTACGAGTATGACGTCCAGAACCGCCTCACCGCCGAACACCAAGGCTGGGGCACCTTGCGTTACGG
>NZ_LJRZ01000271.1:0-562 GCF_002742485.1 Pseudomonas sp. 2822-17 | reverse complement strand
GTATTACCAGATTGATACCGCATGATGTCTATCCCGACATAAGCATTTAATTGTTTGTGGCTATGAAAACGGCGTAGATCCCCAAATTCTCCAATAAGCCTTACGGCTGTTACTTCACCAATCCCCGGGAAGGAAAGTAACACTTGATATTCGTTACGTTCTCGTGAAAGTTCAACCATTTGTTTTATTAGCTGTTCTTTTTTCTCTTTTAGTTCTGTGATACGTTTAGCATAATCTCGTACTTGATCACAGCGTACATCATCTTGTGAAATTGCTGGGTAAGAATCTTTCGCTGCATTAAGTAACTCTAAAGCCTTTGCTTCGGCACGGGCTTGGGATAAATTCTTTTTTGTATTCGCCTTTATTCGGTTTCGTATAACGGTTTTGGAACATCCCAATACTTCATCGGGGTGGGGATAAAGTTGAACGATATTTAAAAAGAGTGCAGAGCGTTTGGAAAACATACGCTCTAATTCAGGGAAACTTTGTTGTAAAATAGCGTGCATTCGGCTGAAAAGATCAATAACTTCACAGTCTAATTCATCATAATAACGTGTTAGTG
>NZ_LJRZ01000270.1:0-701 GCF_002742485.1 Pseudomonas sp. 2822-17 | reverse complement strand
CCGTATTTGTTGTAGCTGTAGTCGGTGATGTGACCGTCGGGATCGGTCCTACGCGTCACGTCGCCCTGATCGTTGCGCTCGTACTTCCAAACCGCTGAGCCTCGCCTTACAACCCGTACGAAGCCGTTGTCATGCTCGTAGGAAGTGGGCTCATCGTCCCCCGGAAACAACGCCACCAAGCGTCCGGCCTCGTCGTACTGATACGCCGTCACCGCGCCCAGCGGGTCCTGCTCGACCGTCAGCCGGCCTTTATCGTCGTAGGATTTGAAATGCTCGGCACCGTCCGGATCAATACGCTGCACCAGCCGTGCGCGGTCATCGTGGACATACACTTCCTGGCTGCCATCGGCGTTGTGCACCACAACGCTGCCGTCATCCCCCCACACATACCGCGTATCCATCTGCGAAAAACTGGCCCAATGCCGGACACATCGCGCCGCTTTACCAGACCGTTCCCACGCCCAAAAGAAGCTCGCCCCACCGGCCAACCCACGTTCAAGAATCACGTGCTGATCGTCGTAGCGATAAACCTCGCTTTCACCGACGGCATTGGTCGCTGAGACCAGTCGGCCTATGTCGTCGTAGACGTAGGAAACAACGCTGTGCTCTGTGATCCAAGCGTAAGGCTCATGTCCCTTGGCCCGTTGAACCTGGTAGTCCACCGCCACAATGCGGCCCGACTCATAGCGTAAAAACAGCGC
>NZ_LJRZ01000269.1:0-300 GCF_002742485.1 Pseudomonas sp. 2822-17 | reverse complement strand
GTAATATACCATCCACACTGGCAATAGGACGTAAAAGCTCCTTCTTTTATTAGTCCTAACATCCTTATTTTGATAACTAACTGAAGAATAACCTGAAATTGTAGAACTTACATAAGAATCTATGAAACCTTGAATCTTTGATTTCACACGAGAAAAAAGCTCTTCATCGGTGAAATTATATTTTTCAGCTAAATACCCAGCAAGATAAGGTGTTTTAAACTTTTTTAATCCATCTTAGTTATAAGGCTCCAATTTATCCATGAGCTCATCATTCAATTTTTCCGACGCATCCACAGGGAC
>NZ_LJRZ01000268.1:0-237 GCF_002742485.1 Pseudomonas sp. 2822-17 | reverse complement strand
AAAGAATTTGACTATAAGATGGGTATCTAATCGGTCTAAAATTTTGAAGGGTACAGAAAAGGGTGTTTTCCCATTTTTCTGTACCCTTCTTTTATTCCTAAAAAATTGTAATTACCTGTTTACGGCACTACCTATTCGCTGAAAAAAAACCCACAGATAAAATATCTGTGGGCTGCCTTATGGTAAGTTTAAAGGAAAAGACGAAGGACCTTATCCTAAACTTACCTAGGCTATGGG
>NZ_LJRZ01000267.1:0-230 GCF_002742485.1 Pseudomonas sp. 2822-17 | reverse complement strand
ATATATATCTTTTAGATAGGTGATAATGATATGAAAAAATGCAACGACACTACTTATGCCATTTTAGGGATTCTAACGACTGAATGTAAATCTGGTTATGCTATCAAACAACTCATAGACCAAAGTCTATATCATTTCTGGAAAATTAGTTACGGACAAATCTACCCAACTCTCAAAGTTATTGTTCAAGAAGGTTTGGCGGAGGTTCGTACATCGACAAAGGAAGGAAA
>NZ_LJRZ01000266.1:0-429 GCF_002742485.1 Pseudomonas sp. 2822-17 | reverse complement strand
ACTCTGGAGAGTCAATCCAACTAATTAATTGTTAAAAATCCGCTCGTTCAAACTTACGAAGTTTAATTATCATAAAAGGTTTCCTCCTTATACATACCGTTACCAGGTAATGTTTCTTACGCACAAATATATTGGTATAATCCATAAAGTCAAAACGCTTATTTTACAGTGTTTTAATAATGCATCGACCACAAGATATACATTTTATGTAAGTTGGATAAGTGCAACGTTACCAGGTAACATTAACTTTTTGGAAGTGCTCCACTGTTGGAAATGGGTCATAAAAATGATGCAACTGTTTCTTCCATTCCTGATACTCTTCTGATTGGCGAAAACCAATTTCGTGATCCTCTATCGTTTCCCATTTTACCAACAACAAATATTTCCCTTTCACTTCCATACAACGTTGCAATTCATGATTTATATACC
>NZ_LJRZ01000265.1:0-245 GCF_002742485.1 Pseudomonas sp. 2822-17 | reverse complement strand
GTGTGGAACACCGCCCCACGCCCCAATGGATACGAGGAATTATTAATTAGAAACTCCGCATCCGACGTTTTTCCTTGCCCTGTCTGATAATAGAAGTTTTCAAAATAGAAACTGTCTTCAATGAGTTCATTTAAGAATGGCGTAATTTCCTCGCCATTCATCGTTTCACCAATCACAAAGCTTTCCACTGATTCAAGTGAAACAACTACTACATTCATATCCTTTGCGACACCGAACATCTCATC
>NZ_LJRZ01000264.1:0-228 GCF_002742485.1 Pseudomonas sp. 2822-17 | reverse complement strand
AGGTCAAATAGTTCACATTTAAATGATGAAACAAAGATAGAAGGAAAGGAATCTAATTTAAATAACCAGATTAAGTGGAAGAATCGAATATTCATACTTTTTACTGTTTTATTTATTTTGTTGATCCTCAATTTCAACTTGGTGCAAGCCCTGTTTCAAAGAATCATTGATTTTATAGGCTATATTTTTGCAAGTATGTCGAACCTTCTATACTCCGGTGAAGACGAA
>NZ_LJRZ01000263.1:0-657 GCF_002742485.1 Pseudomonas sp. 2822-17 | reverse complement strand
ATACAGAAGCGGCCATATTAATTAAGAAAACAAGGATATAAATCATCCATAATGAGGTAGATACAACCGCTAAACAAATGATAAGAGTCCCTTGAAGTGTGTCTAATAAAATCATAAGGTATTTTTTATTTGAGCGATCTATAAAACTGCCACTCCATAAGTTAATAAATAACGTGGCTAAAGGTCTAATGATATAAAGTGCAGCAACTGCTAATGCAGAACTTGTCATATTAAAAACAATTAAGTTTAATGCAAGAAAATAAATCCACGCTCCAATGTTTGAGATTCCAATGCCAAATAATAAAATACTTGGATATTTCCATGAGTAAATGATTTCTCTAATATTCAATTTCACCCCACCTTATCTCTTATCAATTTGGAAAAATAAAAAAATCCCACCCCCAAGACATTTGTCTTGGGGGCGAGATTATAAAGTCGCGGTGCCACCCCAGTTTTATTAATATGTCACCATATTAACCTTTTCGGGTACGGCAAAAGCTCATACCCTAGCTCTATAACAGGAGCTCCTGTTACACCATCACCAATCAGGATCCAATGTACTGCTCAGAGGCTTGGTTCAATAAAATGATTCTTACTCCTTTTCAGCTAACGGAGCTCTCTGTAAAGAATTTTTTTATCTACTCTTCTCATCAATGC
>NZ_LJRZ01000262.1:0-336 GCF_002742485.1 Pseudomonas sp. 2822-17 | reverse complement strand
GTTCGATTCCGTCCCGAGCCACCATTTATTAGATAGTGGAGGGGTAGCGAAGTGGCTAAACGCGGCGGACTGTAAATCCGCTCCTTACGGGTTCGGGAGTTCGAATCTCTCCCCCTCCACCATTTTAATAATTATGGCGATTGTGGCGAAGTGGTTAACGCACCGGATTGTGGTTCCGGCATTCGTGGGTTCGATTCCCATCAGTCGCCCCATTAATCTTTGGGCTATAGCCAAGCGGCAAGGCAACGGATTTTGATTCCGTCATGCGCAGGTTCGAATCCTGCTAGCCCAGCCATGTATGCGGAAGTAGTTCAGTGGTAGAACACCACCTTGCCA
>NZ_LJRZ01000261.1:0-238 GCF_002742485.1 Pseudomonas sp. 2822-17 | reverse complement strand
TTCTACAATTTACTGATGTGTTAGTGGATGGACCATTTTTGGAGAGGGAAAAGGATTTATCACTTCCTTTTAGAGGAAGCAGAAATCAGCGGATTATTGCATTGTCATCATAGTTTTGTCATGAAGAAAAAGTACGTGGAGAGCTTGGTTACATTTTACCAAGCTCTTTTCCGTTAAATGAGATAATAACTTGTTTAATAGACTGTTCTTCCCCATTAACTGAAAGCTTGTTTAAAGA
>NZ_LJRZ01000260.1:0-310 GCF_002742485.1 Pseudomonas sp. 2822-17 | reverse complement strand
AAGTATATTTAGTAGAGGAAGCTGAGAAAATGACTATTGGAGCAGCTAATAGCATCTTGAAATTTCTAGAGGAGCCTGAGGGGGAGGCGCTCGCCATATTAATGACTACTCAATATCATAGAATTTTAAAAACGATCGTTTCCCGCTCCCAAATTATTTCATTCGCACCTTTAGCACCTGAACAGCTTGTGGACAAGCTAAAAGATGAAGGTATTTCAGAAACAGATGCTAGAGCTGTTTCACAAATTACATCTGATCTGGAAGAAGCAATCCAACTTTGCCAAGATAATTGGATTGCACAGGCTAGAAA
>NZ_LJRZ01000259.1:0-651 GCF_002742485.1 Pseudomonas sp. 2822-17 | reverse complement strand
TCCTGGTACGTCGTTGAACGTTCTGTTCGAAAATGGGATTTAGCGAGCTCGTGAGCATCACTTTTATCCGTCTTATGACGGCGCATGGAAGCCGTTTGTAGATTCGCTTCTAATGGGCTAACTCTATGATAGGTGTAGCCTTCTGTTTGACAGAAGTATTCTAAAGCTCTTGAGTAAACTCCTGATGCTTCAAATACAATGTCAGGTGCTTGACCATCTAGTTTAGTAATTTCACAAATCTTATCATTTAAGGCTTTAAAAGACGTTTTATTATGATTGATTTCGCCTTCAAATTCACATTTCTTATAGTGGTTATAGATAACCATTGTACTTTTCCCCATACTAACATCGAACGCCAGTACATGCTTCATATCCATTTCTCCTTCTCTTGCCTATCATAGAAGCCTTCACATTGCCTTATCGATTCCATTTTCTTTTACTCGATCTCTATTGGACCCAACATACTAAACTGATTCAAATAAGGGTGTGAAGTTGGCCGGTTTAAAATACGGACTCTTAAATGGTCCTAGAGGCTGGTCGGCCTTACTTCACTTCTACTATAAAAAAATAGTAGCACAAACCCTGGCCGGGGTCTGTACTACTAATGTTAGTATGTTTAATTTATGAATTAGCCTATGTCATAGGCAATTG
>NZ_LJRZ01000258.1:0-322 GCF_002742485.1 Pseudomonas sp. 2822-17 | reverse complement strand
CGTGTGAAGGAAGCATTGGATTGGGTAGGACTTTCAAAACGTGCCAAACACCGTCCGTATGAACTATCAGGTGGGGAACAACAACGTGTTGCCATTGCTAGAGCCATCGCTAATCGTCCTTCGTTAATTTTAGCTGATGAGCCGACGGCAGAACTAGATTCGAAACGAACCTTCCAAATCATGCAGTTGTTTCGAAAGTTAGTAGATGAACAAAACATGACCATCATTTTGACAACACATGATCCAAGCGTTTTGCATATCGCTGACCAAATTTATGAACTAGAAGATGGCAAGTTAATAGATTCCGAGGTAGCTTTATAAT
>NZ_LJRZ01000257.1:0-257 GCF_002742485.1 Pseudomonas sp. 2822-17 | reverse complement strand
ACCTACTTCAGGTGAGATTTTAGTAACAGGTGAAGACATAAGTAATTTGAGTGATAATCAATTAGCACTTTTTAGAAGGCAGCATTTAGGCTTTGTCTTTCAAGAATTTAATCTATTAGATAGCCTAACAGTTAAAGAAAATATTATGTTACCAATGATATTAGAGAAAAAATCAGTTTCTCATATGGAAGAAAAGGCATATGAGGTAATGAGTTTGTTTCATATTTTAGAAATCGCTGATAAGTATCCATATCAAG
>NZ_LJRZ01000256.1:0-2018 GCF_002742485.1 Pseudomonas sp. 2822-17 | reverse complement strand
AGCCCCTCCAATTCCGCCACCCCGGCGATTTTCTACCTGGATGACAAGGGTGGGTTGCAGCAACAGCAGGGGGCGCCTTCGCCGGATAAGTTGGTGAAGATATTAGGGCCGAAGTGAGCCAAACGAGCCAATACCCAACAACCAGAATGCCCGCATGAAAACGGGCATTCTTATTATCTAGACTCAGTCAACCGCTAAAGCCGGTAACTCATCGTAAAGTTATCGATGAACGAATAATCCTCAACCGTAACCTCCATGCTTGAAATTACCTGACCAGGGGGGGGTGAGTACTCAACCCAGAATCCTCCTTTGTTTTCCTCAGGATAATTATGTACCGCAAGCACTCGATGATGCTCGTCATAAAATGTCACCTGCCCCGGGTTTTGCTTCCATACCCAAGCAAACTTTATGGATTCAAGTTTGTGTTTAAAATCAAAACGATGTTTTTGCGGCGGTACGGAATGGGGGACGTTCTGACACATCACATAACTCTGTCCAGAGTAATATTGATCATTGCCGTAGGGCACAATTCCCGCGCGATTCGGACCTGAAACGAATGTCACCTTCATAGTAGGAGTGTCGACGATGCCTCCCTGCGTATAGGTGTGCGTGGTCTGGCCTACAAACCTTTCTTCAATGATGGCAATGGCCTGCTTTACCAGAAGCACACGCTCTGGGCATGTTACGTTTGCCAACGAGCCGCCATTCGTCGCAACGCTGAATGTCAGGGTGATACTGGTGTTATCCATCAGCTTATTCAATTCGGAACGTAATACGGGGCTCGCAACCCCAGCTGTCACTTCTGCCTCGGTAATCGTTCTGGCTGCGTAGACAATGAAAGCGTGTGGATTACCATTCCTCGCCGTCCCTGTTCCACGCAACCAGCACTTCTGCCCCGCCCGCAAGAACCACATCGGGTCTTCAAGGGAGCTGGCGTTGCCAGCAAAGGTTTTCAGGTCCAGCACGGCGTTCTGAGTCCTGGGCGGTACCGCCTGCAAAATATTCGGCGTTTCCAGGCGCGTTGGCAGACTGATCTTCAAGTTCAAAGGCGGCGAGGTCTGCACCTTGCACGCTGTATTCACGGTATAGGTGATTGGCACTGTTTTACCCATGCTTTCGATCACCGCTTCCGCCGGCAGCTCAAAGATCACAGCGCCCGCTGTAGTCCCCGGTTTGGAAGCCAGCGGCCAGCAAGTACCGTCCGCCTTTTTCCAGCAAAGACTGATGGAGTGCTTGGGGTTGTTGCCGACGTAATCCACTTTGACCTGTACACCGTTACGCCCATTCCAGGCAGTCAAATCAGAGCCCACCGCTTCGACAACTTCAGGCGCAGGCAGGACCAGAGCCTCTTGCTCGATTTCAAATGCTTGGGCCGGGAATGCATGAGCCTCTGCCAAATCATCGGCATCACAAAAGGTCGCTGAAAAATGCAGTTCAAAACTGCTGCAATCCGCCAGCTTTTGCAGCTCTGCCCGCAATACAGCAGCGCCGACTCCATGGGTCTTCCAGTCATCTGTCACGGGCACGCCCGAGAGAATATCCAGCCGATAATCACTACCGTCCTCATATTCACCCACGATCCACATCCAGCAGGCTTTCGCGCACTCGATATAGGCCCATACCGGCACAGTAGCCATGGCGTCGCCTAGGAATGTCCTGAGGTCCAGAATGCCGTTCGTTGCCTCTTCAATCCCAGGGTGGGGGAACTGCGGAACCGATACGCTGACCACCTGTTCGGGTGACGGCTGCGGTTCTTCACTGTTGGGGAATCGAACGGTGTAGGTCAGCGTCAACGACTTATTGAAGAAACACGCAACGATGCAGGCAGCCAGCCTGACAGACGCTCGGTCCCCGTCATGTTCTATCGTTACGCAACCTATTTGCCTGCTCTCGTATCCCTCCCCACTCACATAGAAACAGATCTGGTCATCGGCATAAGTATCCAGCGCTGGGGTGTCTACATTGCCGCCTTGCTTGGTCAATTCTGGGTTCAGACACCACTCGCCGTTGTATTCCAC
>NZ_LJRZ01000255.1:0-301 GCF_002742485.1 Pseudomonas sp. 2822-17 | reverse complement strand
CTCGTTAAGCTAATTTTAGGGTAGACCCCCATGCAATTAAATTTTTGCACCATGGCGCCTGTGGAAAGCGAATGGACAGAAGCGAATACCAACTCTTGATTGTTATTTTGATGGACGCCACTACGTCATAACAAAATAAAAAAACCCTCTCATCCGAAAGGGACGAGAAGGAAACCCGTGGTACCACCCTAATAAATAAAAAACATTGCTTTTTATTCACTCAAGTATCCCGTAACGTGGAATAAACGGCACAGCCTACTAAATTTTTTCAGTGTGCAACTCAAGGGTGATCTTCCATCTA
>NZ_LJRZ01000254.1:0-394 GCF_002742485.1 Pseudomonas sp. 2822-17 | reverse complement strand
CATATATTCACCTCTGACCTTAGAAGGTAGTGCAATATGGGATGTCTTCATTATAATGGATTACAATATGAAACGGAACATCTTTTATATTAGTATAAACAATATTATACAAAAAGAATACGTTTGCAAAGAGTTTTTACATAATACCATGGCTACTGAAGAAGTGAAATGATAGATTACTAAAATATTTTATCTACGTTGTCACCTAGGTAAATACCTACACAACTGTTATGGCTGGGCATACAATACCTATGAAGTAAAGAGGAGGGAAATTGTTATGTACAGCCAGAATCATAATGGATATAACGACCAGCAGCAAGAGAGACACGCCAGTATAGAATATGTATCATTATATGATCCTTTTGTATTTAATACTTTACAGTCAGTATTAGGT
>NZ_LJRZ01000253.1:0-312 GCF_002742485.1 Pseudomonas sp. 2822-17 | reverse complement strand
GGTATTAATGGTACGTGAAGGATACAAGATGACGGAGTTGGGTGAGATACCGAAGGATTGGGGAGTAAATAAATTAGGCGATATATTAAAGGTGAAATACGGAAAAAGCCAGAAGCAAGTTGAAGACCCTAGTGGGAGTATTCCAATATTAGGAACCGGTGGTTTAATGGGATATGCAAACAAAGCTTTGTATGAAGAAGAATCTGTTTTAATTGGTCGAAAAGGAACGATAGATAAACCCTATTACATGGATGAACCTTTTTGGACAGTAGATACATTGTTTTACAGTGAAATTTTTAAGCCTAATATACC
>NZ_LJRZ01000252.1:0-630 GCF_002742485.1 Pseudomonas sp. 2822-17 | reverse complement strand
CGCGAAGACCTTGATGGTGTATTCAACTGTTCAGCACCAGATCCCGTTACCAACCGAGAGCTTATGAAACAACTACGAACCACTATGAACCGACCAGTGGGACTACCTTCGCCGAAGTGGCTCCTTGAAATAGGGTCGGTGATGCTCAAGACAGAGACCGAGCTAGTGTTAAAAAGCAGGTGGGTCCTCCCAGAACGCCTTGAAAAAGAAGGATTCACATTCGAATATGATACCTTAGAAAAAACAGTAAAAGATATTGTATAAGCTTTGGAAAACAGGGGGCGGTTCTTGCGTTTACAGCGAAGCTTTGTAAACGCAAGAACCGTCCCCTTGTTTCCCCTTGTTCCCCCCTCAAAAATAGGTATTTTCTCACCACTTTTTTATTTCAGTACTTAATTGTTAACGAATGGAAGAATTATAGCTATAATAAATCTCATGTGCCTTTAGGCATAATACAAAAGGAGGGATTTTATTTGAACAGGCAGAAATTTTTAGCGCAATTTATGATCTTTTTACTAGTTTTTCAATTCTTTATACCACTTGTTCCAACAACAGTAACTGCGGAAAGTAGTTCTGATGAAGTGGAAAGTGAGGGAGAAGTATTTGAACCATCATCTCATTTACTTGAGT
>NZ_LJRZ01000251.1:0-492 GCF_002742485.1 Pseudomonas sp. 2822-17 | reverse complement strand
CCACCTCCTTTATAGAATAATAGATTTATTTTTTTCTGAAAAATCAGAACATTATCCCCACTAAAGTTTTCGTAACTCATTACTTACTCTTTGATAGTGGTTGGATGCCTTCAGCAAGTTTGAGGCACAGCTATTAGCACCTATCCCTTTAAACTCATTCGTTAATCCTTGCGAGATATCTTCAAGCTCACGGCTGACAGCGTTGATTTCTCTTATGATTTCATTCACCTTCATCTTTAGATTTTGATCCATTGCTCAGCACCTCCATTCAACTAAGTGGACAAAAGTGACATCGAATTACTCTTCAAATGTCTGGTAGAACGCTGCTATATCTTCAGATGATTCCAACTGGTTATTGTCTCCAACAGTTAAATGACCGTACACTTTAGCGTTTAGGTTATACCAGCCGATATTGTTTACAAATGACGTTCTCATATAGTTGGAAACATCCTCTTTTTCATCAACAAATCCAACCGTAAACAGGTGCATATC
>NZ_LJRZ01000250.1:0-117439 GCF_002742485.1 Pseudomonas sp. 2822-17 | reverse complement strand
CCAGGTAAAGCCAGTGTCAGTAAATGGCCGTTGAGCTTTATCAACCAAAGGGTATGGCTGACCTGCAGCAGTCCCGGCGTGAACGACTTGAAGGTGCTTGAGAGTTACCCGATCAACTCAGGGGAAGCGGCGGCGGGGCTGGTGAATAAGGATGTGGCGCGCGCTTGGTTATCGACAGTGCAAAACAATGGTTCGATCACCGTGAGTTGTGACGTGACGTTGGATGGGAGTACTGAGAGGGGGGAGCAAGCTTTTCCGTTGACGACTTATTCCGCAAAAAATTTCCCTACCGGAGAAAACTTTGACGAAGTGACAGAAACGACAGATATTCGATATGGAGAATCTATAGAAATAAAAGGCATGAAAATCAGCGTAATAGGTGGAACGTCGGGCTACGTCTCACTGTACCGTTATGCGCCTGGCATACCGGACATACCGGGAAAAATTGAGAATACAGTTTTAAGTAACTCGAACGCCCCTGTAGTGTTCAAACTTGAGTTTAAAACGTCTTATTCAAGAGTATCTTTTTGGTATTCACACGCTGACAATTACAATTCTGCTACCAGCTACGATGAGCGCAACCAACCCTTAGAAACTAAATATATAGCTCCTCCGCGCAGCGTGCAGCAGGTCATTTTTAGCAGGCCGGGCATACAAAGCATAGTAATAGCAAATACAGATAGGGATGCTTTTATTATGGATACCTTTGAATTCGTGATTTAGTCACTCATTCAGATTAATGATCCACTGAATATTCAAAAGCGATCCATTTAATTAGCTGTGGGAGAGGGCTTGTTTTCGAGAGCGGCATGTCAATTAGCTTATTTTTAATTGCAAAATTAGAAATGAGTTGGTTGCCCCCTGCAATCGAGGCCCTTCTCCCAGACTTCGAAAAAGCGGGACAGCTTTACTTAGTCCTAGCGTCGAGAAAAGCACTCGCCATCAGTCTGACGCGGAAAAAACTGTGGATGGGGATGTGCCCGATAGCGGTAGATCAGAATAGAGGTGCCACGCAGCACCTGATCGACATGCAAGCCCTTGTGGCAGGCCACCCAAAAGTATGTGCTCAACGACGAAGTCTCTTATGACGGCTACGACTATAAGGGCCTGCACTGATCGCAGGGCACGCGCCCCGACCTGAACTGGGTGCCGCCGTTGTATCCCAAGTAAGCCCCGCTGCATCCCTGGCACTTCACGACCGCTCGTCGCCACTGTCAATTCTCACAGCTAGACGCTCTCCTTGCGCAGGTATGTGATTGTCCTTGCGGTCCCCTCAGCCAGGAGCTCTCATCATGCCCACGCGTCCATCCGATACCGATACCGACAGCGATTCGCTTCCCATCAGCGCTCATGAGTACGGGTCATGCATACCCCTGCCGCAACGCGCTGAAGACCTGGACCACCCCTATTCCGCACACCCCGCCATTCTGCTGGGTCCCGCTCCTTACAAGGAGAACGGCGTCTATGGGCTTGGCATTCGCCACGTGCGTCCCTACGCATTGTTTGCGTTTGAGAAATGGGCGAGCCAATCGCTCCATGACTATTACGCCATTTACCTTCAGGACCTGACGTTTCCAGCCGCTGATGATCTGGTAGCGGACCTGGCCCCGAATCGCCAAGTCCTCGCCATACTCGAGGAACATGTGCCCGAGGGAGAAATCTCGACCTACGGCCGGGTGTCACGGGCAGGCAGCGGTACTGAAAGCACTTCCCCTGTCCAAACCATTTTAATCAAGACCACCCGGCCTGGCGGGGTCGATAAAGACTCGGGGACCGCCTGGCATACCGGCCTGGCCATGCAGGTTGAAGGGTTTCCCGAAGGAACCAGCATCGGCGCAGGAGATGTAGCCGGTGGGATCTGGTGTCTGATCGAGCGGTACGACCACCTTCGCCAGAACGATGTGATCGAACTGTCCTGGGATGGCGTGTTCGTGCTGCATACCGTGAGCCCAACTGAAGCGGCCGGCACAGCGCCCATCCGGATTCTGGTGGACAAGTCGATCATCGATCAGGGCGGCCAACTGGGCAAACTGACCCTGCGCTTTCGCGTGCGGGATGTGGTGGAGAATTTTTCCGGGGAAAAATATCAGTATTCCAAACCGTATTTCCTGGAAGCGGAACTGGATCCGAGCCTGCTGCCGGCCCCTATTGTTCTGGTGGATGGCAATGAGCTTGAATCCCGGCAGATCGACTTTGACACTCAGAGCGAGGCGACCTTCGAGGTGATCGCCTCTACGCCTCGCCAACTTCCAAGCCCCAGCCCGAGGCATCAGATCGTCGTGACCCTGCTTGGCATACTGGCCGACGGCACCACTAAGTCCTTCGTACTGGCGCCTGTGACCGACAATAATCTGGGCTTCACGTTTATCTCCATCGACGCCGCCATCATCGCCCAACTGGTCGGTGGCTCATTCCGCGTGTCCTTCCTCTGGCAAACCGCAGGCGGCGTGCCTCTCGGCCAGTCGGGCAGCGTGACGATCACGGTGGTCGGAACCCAGGTTGCAATGCCGGCGCCCCAAGTCAGCCCTATAGAACTGGGATTAATCCCACCGGGCGAGGACATCACCGTCACCATTCCTTATTACGAGCCGCACAGCACCAGTTGGCTGGAAACCCTAGTGATTGAATATGTACCCCCGGGAGGCGGCGGTGCTATCACCTTCAGGCAACCACAACTGGCCGGAGGCCAGGGCGGCACACGCACCGTCACCGCGGCCGAGCTGGAGCCCTTCACTCGGCGGGGCAATATCAACATCTACTACGAAACCGATGACGGTGAAGCCCATGTCCTGGGAGGTAGCGCACTGGGGGTTCGCAGGTCGAACATGCTGGTCGCCCAGATCGGTGACCGAACGGCCGACATGCCTGAACCGAGGTTACAAGGTGCCATTGGCAATAACGTCGACCCTGCAGCGGAACCGGGCGACGAAGTGCTGGTGACCTTTACCTACCTCGGCACCCAGGCCGACGACATCCTCTATTGGTCGTGCATCGGCTCCGGCGTGAACGGTTCCGCCAGCGGCAGTTTCCGCATCAATGCAGCGACCGCAGGCAAGGAATTGCCCTACCCGGTCTCGCGTCGAATTCTAGATAACAACCTCAATGGCAGCCTGCGGATTTCCTACAGCCTGGAACGCAAAGGCCCTCCTCCGTTGGTGCTGCGTTCGCAGGTGGCAGCCTTCACCGTCGGCAAGGGCGTGCAGTTGGACCGGCCGATCATCGACGGCGCCTCGACCTTCCCCGATGAGCTCAACCCGCTGGCCGTCTTGGGCGGCGCCAAGGTGATTGTGAAATACCGACCCATGCTGGCGACCGATCAGATATACGTGGACTGGTTCAGTGTCGACGGCATCGGCAGTGATAACCAACAGGTCAATGGCAACCCGGCGACGAATGAGGTCAGCGTGTCGTTCGATCCGCGCATCATCGCCCAGGGGATTCGCGAAGGCGGCAACACGATCAACGTGCAGTATCACTTCAACCGAGGGCTGTTCCCGTTCGCATCAGAAATCGTAGCCTTGCGGCTGTTGCCGCTGACCGGTTTGCCGACACCCACGATCGACGGTATCCCCGGGCCGATTCTTGACCTGTCGCGGCTCAACCCGACAGCGCGTACACGTGTACCGGTGTGGCATTTCATTCATGAAAACCAAAGAATGTGGATGACGTATGAAGGCATCAAACAGGACGACACCCCCTTTATCGAAAACACCTATACCGCGAACCTAGTAACCGTAGACGGCGTGAACAATGGCATCAACCCGCCCACGCCCGTCGACAAGCTCACACTGCTCAAGGACGGCTCGACGCTGAAGATCAGTTTTTGGGTCAGCCTGGCGGAAAGCCTCGACAAGAATACGGCCGTGCTGTTTGGTGTACGTGAGTACATTATCCAAGCACTGCCTGGCGTATTGCCGCACCCCTTTATCGGCGGCGCTTCGGGGGTGGGACCAAATGTGACCGTCGAGCCGCTGACGATTGAACACAACACCACGGTGACCGTGGCGTTCGGCGGCATGCGAGGTACCGACCGTATTACGTTTGAATGGATTTTTGCCGATTGTACCTCCCATACCGAAACCAAGAATGGCCTGGACAGCGGTACGCTTGTGTTCATCCTCACGGACGATAAAGTCCTGCATCGCAGTGTGAACAGTACGGTGATGTTGAGGTATTCGGTGGTGCGGGTGGGCGTGAATGACCCGATTCCGTCCGAGGTGCAGACAGTCAGGGTGAATGCGATTCCCACGGCGAACTTGCCACAGCCACTCATCAACGGCATCGCGCCTGGCGGTACGCTAGACCTGAGCACCTTTGCAGGTCATGCCACCGCAGCCGTGAAGAAATGGCCACTGAGCGCCCCCGAGCAACGAGTGTGGTTGACCTGCAGCAGCCAAGGTGTGGCAGATCTTAGCGTGTTGACGGCTTATCCGATTAATGAGACGGAAGCGGCGCAGGGGTTAGCAAACAAGGAGGTATTGCGCAGTTGGCTAGCTAGCATTCCAAACCGCCAGCAGTTCAATATTGTTTGTCATGTATCATTCACGGGTAGTGAAGCTGAACGTATTACCTTCCCAGCGGCTACTTACGCGGTGCAACAAGCACTGACAATAGACACGACGATCATGCAGTTAAGCACTATTCAAGCGATACAAAGCTATGGTTGGGCCGTCAGACCCTACCCTCCAATTACCCGGCTTGCCGCAGGTGGATCGCCGCCCTATAAGTATAGTTCCAGCAATACCGGAGTCGCTCAGGTCACCGAATCTGACGGACAAGTTATCGGCATTAGTAACGGCACCGCGACCATTACCGCCACCGACAGCCTCAACCGCCAAGTATCTTACCCTGTTAGCGTAACGAACATTTATCGAATCTTGATCAACAATAGCTATATGAGCCCCATACAAGCGCGCCAATGGATTACCAGCGTAGGAGGTTCTTCAAGTCCCAACGACCTAACAATCCATCACAGCACTCTAAACAGGTTGGTTAATCCCATAGCTGTCTTATTCGGCAATATAACGGGCTATGGGTACCCTCGTTACATCGCTCACAACACTACGCACCCCGGACACATACTTGGTTTTTTCGTATATACTTCCAGCGGTCCCATAACTGGCGCCAACTTCTTATACAATGAGAGTCCCGCATCAAGGGCGATGGCAATTATTCCGACGTGAGCACTCTAACAAGTGCAAATAATAACCAAGGCTAATAACCGAGTAACCGGGACAGTTTTATTTAACGAACCTGCGGGAGGGAGCTTGTTCCCTCCCGCACTCGGTCCGGACCGGACGTTCGAATCGCCCCCGATCCACCTATCGCCCCCTCCCACATTTGACCTGTGTCGTCCAAAGCGCCGCACTCACATAACAGGTAAACTCCCCTCCTTTCCCTCTTCCCACGGAGTTCGCCTTGCGTCTGTTCCACACCTCCGACTGGCACCTTGGCCAAAACCTGCACGGCCAGGAACGCGACTTCGAACACGCCTGTTTCCTTGAATGGCTGCTGGGCCAACTCAATACCCATCGCCCCGATGTGCTGTTGATCGCCGGCGATATCTTCGACACGGTCAACCCGCCGCTCAAGGCCCAGGAGCGGCTGTATGACTTCATCATCAGCGCCCATGAACAAAACCCCAACCTGACCATCGTGATGATCGCCGGCAACCACGATTCCGGCTCGCGCATCGAGTTGCCCGCGCCGTTGATGCGGCGCCTGCGCACCCATGCTCTGGGCCGCGTGCTGTGGCTGGATGACGGGCAGTTGGATGCCGACCGGCTGCTGATCCCGCTGCCGGACGCCAAAGGCAAGATCACCGCCTGGTGCCTGGCCCTGCCCTTCCTGCGGCCAGCGGAAGTCACCGGCGCCCAGCTGGGTGACGATTACCTGCGTGGAATCGGCCAGGTACATGAATGGCTGATCGCCGCCGCCAACGCCAAACGCAAAAAAGGCCAGGCGCTGATTGCCATTAGCCATGCGCACATGGCCGGTGGTTCGGTGTCGGAAGACTCCGAACGCAGCCTGATCATCGGCAATGCCGAGGCACTGCCCGCCAAACTGTTCGACAAAAGTGTCGCCTACGTTGCCCTCGGCCATTTGCACAAGCCGCAAAAGGTCAATGGCGAGGAGCGCATTCGCTACAGCGGCTCGCCGATACCCTTGTCGTTCTCCGAAATCGGCTACAAGCACCAGATTCTCGATGTGACCTTCCAGGGCCAATGCCTGGTGAGTGTCGAACCGCTGCTGATTCCCCGCTCGGTCGACCTGCAACGCCTCGAAGCCGCGCCCCTGGCGGATATCCTCAAGCAGTTGGCAGAGCTGCCCGACATCGACCTGCTCGCCGAAACCCAGCGCCACCCGTGGCTGGAAGTGCGTGTACGCCTCGACGAACCGCAACCGGACCTGCGCCAGCAAATCGAAACCGCCCTGCAAGGCAAGGCCGTGCGCCTGGTGCGCATCGCCGCCGAGTACGCCGGCAAACGCGGCAGCGATGCCACTGACGAAGAGCGCTTGATCGAACTCGACCAACTCACGCCCCAAGAGCTGTTCAGCCGCGCCTGGCAGGACAGCTACGGCAGTGAAGTGGATGAACAGACCTTGAAGGACTTCGCCGTGCTGCTCCAGGAAGTGCAACAGCAGGAGGAACAGCCATGAAGATCCTCGCCATCCGCCTGAAAAACCTCGCCTCCCTGGCGGGCCCGTTCGAGATCGACTTTACCGCCGAGCCCCTGGCCAGCGCCGGGTTGTTCGCGATTACCGGGCCGACCGGCGCCGGTAAAAGCACGTTGCTCGATGCACTGTGCCTGGCGCTGTTTGGCGCCGTGCCGCGCCTGGGCGATACCGGCCAGGCCAAGATGCCCGATGCCGACACCGATATTTCCATCGGCGATCCACGCACCCTGATCCGTCGTGGCACCGGTGGCGGCTATGCCGAGGTGGATTTTGTCGGCGTCAGTGGCCGCCGCTACCGTGCGCGCTGGGAAGCCAATCGCGCCCGCGACAAAGCCAGCGGCAAGCTGCAGAACAGCCGGCAAAGCCTGATGGACCTGGACAGCGACCAACTGCTGGCCAGCCAGAAGACCGAATACAAGACCCAGTTGGAACTGGCCCTGGGTCTGAACTTCGAGCAATTCACCCGCGCCGTACTGCTGGCCCAGAGTGAGTTCAGCGCCTTCCTCAAGGCCAACGACAACGAGCGCAGCGAACTGCTGGAAAAGCTCACCGATACCGCGCTCTATACCCAACTGGGGCGCCGCGCATTCGACAAGGCCAAGGACGCCAAGGACACGCACAAGCAGCTGCAGGATCAGGCCACTGGCGTGGTGCCCCTGGCCGCCGAGGCCCGCGCCGAGCTGGATCAGCAACTGGCCGACGCACAGCAGCACTTCAAGTCTCAGCAGGCCCAGCTAAAGCAGTTGGAATTGCAGCACACCTGGCTCAAGGAACTGCGCGAATGGCAGGAACGCCAACTCAGTGCCACCGAACAGTTGCATCGCGCCCAACGCGACTGGGATAGCCAGGGCCCGCAACGCCAGGACCTGAGCCGGCTGGAGCAATTGGCGCCGCAACGCCATCACTTTGCACGACAGGCTGAACTCGGCACGTTGCTGACCCCGCTGGCAGCGCAGATTCAGCAGCACATCGAGCAGCAAAACGCCCTACACGCCCGTCAGCAACACGCGCAGCTGCAACAAGCGACGGCACAAAGTGCCTTGGCTCAAGCGCTGAGCAACCAAGCAGACGCGGCGCCGCTATTGCGCCAGGCCTTCGAAGCGCAAAGCACCCTCGCCCACTTGACCCGTGACCTGGCCAAGCGCACGGAGGAAAAACAGCAGCAGGAAACCGCCTGCACCGAGGGCCACGCCCTGCTCAAGGGCCTGCAAGACAAACACACCCAGGTTGCCGAGCGCCTGCAACGTTTGTCTGCCGAGCTTGAGCGCAGTGCCAGCCTCGCCCCCCTGAGCGAAGCCTGGAACGCCTACCGCGACCGCCTGCAACAGCTGATGCTGATCGGCAACCGCCTGAACAAAGGCCAGGCAGAACTGCCTCAACTGCAAGAACGCGCCACCACCTCGGCCGACACGTTTGCCCAGCAACGCGAAGCCCTCGACCTGCTCTATCAAGAAGCCGGCGCCGAACCCCACGCCGTGGCCGAACAGGTGCAACTGCTGGCCAGCCTGCTGCAAGACAATCGCAAGCAACAGCGCGCCTTCGAAGACCTGACGCGCCTGTGGGACAGCCAGCGACAGCTGGACCAGCAGGCCGCTGCCCTCACGCAAAAGCTCGCCGACGCCGCGCAGCAACGGGACCAACTGAACCAGGCCGGCCTGCACACCAAGGCCGAACTGGCGGTCGCCGAGCAGACATTGACGGTCACCCGGCAATTGCTGGAACGCCAGCGCCTGGCGCGCAGTGCCAGCGTCGAAGAGCTGCGCGAACAGTTGCAAGATGATCAGCCCTGCCCAGTCTGCGGCAGCCATGAGCACCCCTATCACCAACCCGAAGCGTTGCTGCACAGCCTCGGCCGCCACGATGAAAACGAGGAGGCCACGGCGCAGAAAGCCGTCGACACCCTCAAGGAAAAACTCACCGAATTGCGCGCTGAAGTGGGCGGCTTGATTGCCCAGCAAAAGGAATTCCTGCAACAGCAAGAGCAGTTGGCAATCCAGCAACAGGGCCTTGCGCCGAGCCTTGAAGCTCACCCGTTGTCCGCCTCGCTGCTCAACCAGGACGCGGCCAAACGCAGCGACTGGTTGACCCAGCAACTAAGCCAACTGACGCAGAGCATTGCCCAGGACGAACAACGCCAGGGCGCCCTGCTCAACCTGCAACAGAACGCCGGGCGCCTGCAGCAGCAACTGCAACTGGCCCAGGAGGCAAGCCAGCAGGCCCGCCAATTGATGCTGGACCAGCAGCGCGAGCTGTCCAACGACCGCGAGCGTCTTGATGAAGAACTCCAGGCCTTCGCCAGCCTGCTGCCGGCCGACACCCTCGAAGGCTTGCGCAACGAACCGGCCGCGACCTTTATGTTGCTCGACCAGCAGGTGAGCCAGCGCCTTGAGCAACTGGGTCATCAGCACGATGAACTGACCGAGCAACAGGAGCGCCAGCAGGCCATCGAGAAAGAACACACCCACCAGCAGCATCGCCAGCAGCAACTCGATGCGCTGAACCAGCAATTCACCGAGCTGGCGGCCCGGCAACAGGTGGCCCAGGACACGCTCCGTACACTGCTGGGCGAGCACGCGAGCGCTGAACAGTGGCAGCAACAACTGGAGCAGGCCGTGGTGCAGTCGCGCCAGAGCGAAACCGACGCCAACCAACAGTTGCAGGTCATCCACAACGAGCTGATCCAACTCGCCGCTGATCTCAAATCCCGCCAGGAACGTCAGCACACCCTGGACGCTGAACGGCAGGAACTCGAAACACGCCTCGCACAGTGGCGCGCCCTGCACCCTGAGTTGGATGACACTGGCCTGACACGGCTTCTGGCGTTCGACGACGCCCAGGTCAGCGCACTGCGCCAACAGCTGCAGGCCAGCGAAAAGGCCGTCGAACAAGCCAAGGTCCTGCTGCAAGAGCGCGAGCAACGCCTCGCCGAACATCAGGCTTCGCACAACGGTAACCTGGACGCCGAGCAATTGGACAGCGCCCTGGCCAGCCTCAATCAACAATTGGCTGAAGGCGAAAAACAGGTGGCTGAACTGCGTGCGCGTCAGTCCGAGGACCAGCGCCGCCAGGATGCCAACCATGCCCTGGCCGAGCGCATCACCCAGGCCTATGAAGAGTGGCAACGCTGGGCGCGCTTGAATGCGTTGATCGGCTCGGCCACCGGCGATACGTTCCGCAAGATCGCCCAGGCCTACAACCTTGACCTGCTGGTGCATCACGCCAACGTGCAACTGCGCCAACTGGTGCGCCGCTACCGCCTCAAGCGCGGTGGCAGCATGCTCGGGTTGCTGGTGATGGACACGGAAATGGGCGACGAACTGCGCTCGGTGCATTCCTTGTCCGGCGGCGAGACGTTCCTGGTGTCGCTGGCGCTGGCCTTGGGCCTGGCGTCGATGGCGTCCAGCACGCTGAAGATCGAGTCGCTGTTTATCGACGAAGGCTTCGGCAGCCTCGACCCGGAGTCCCTGCAATTGGCGATGGATGCCCTGGACGGCTTGCAGGCCCAGGGCCGCAAAGTCGCGGTGATTTCCCACGTGCAGGAAATGCATGAGCGCATCCCCGTGCAGATCCAGGTCAAGCGCCAGGGCAATGGCCTGAGCACCCTGGAGGTCAAGTGAGTGAGGCGCTGCTGTATTCGTTTCGCCGGTGCCCGTACGCCATGCGCGCACGCCTGGCCTTGCGGTATTCGGGCGTGCCGGTGCAGATCATCGAGGTGAGCCTGAAAGCCAAGCCGGCAGAGATGCTGGCGCTGTCGCCCAAGGGCACGGTGCCGGTGTTGAGTGTGGACGGTCAGGTCATCGACGAGAGCCTGGCGATCATGCAATGGGCGCTGGCGCAGAACGACCCTGACGATTGGTTGCTGCAGGGCGATGCCAGGGTGTTGGAGTTGATTGCCGAGAACGATTCAGCGTTCAAGCATCATTTGAATCGATACAAATATGCCGAACGCTACCCCGAGCAGCCAATGGAGCATTATCGGGCCGAGGGCGCGGTATTTTTGCAGAAGCTTGAGGACTTGCTGGCGGGGACCGACTACTTGCTGGCCGACCATTTGAGCCTGGCCGATGTGGCACTGGCGCCGTTTGTGCGCCAGTTTGCTCATGTGGATCGGGAGTGGTTTGCAGGGGCACCGTATCAGCGGCTAGCGGTTTGGCTACAACGTTTTCTGGACTCGCCGCTGTTTCTCACGGTGATGGCAAAAGCTTAAGCCCCGCACACCCTGGCGTTCAGTGCTGAGTCTTGTGATCCAGGGCCGCATAGAAGTTGGCGCTTTGTTGCAGGTATTTCTGGGTGTAGGCGCTGGTGCTCGATTGCTTGCCGCTGACGTCCACGCTGGCGGACGCGGGCAAGGCCACGGTGGCGGAAACAGCAGAGGCGGCGATGATCGAGAAGAGATTGAAGTTCATGTCGGTAACCCTTGTGTGCGTTTGGTTGGGTGGCCGGTGAAGGCCTTGGAACCCAACTTACGCCCGAGGGTTGAACCTTAGAAATGCTTTGAAACACTAGCCGCTATCAACACAATTAATAGAAAGGCTCAGGCCCCGCAGTGCGGGGCCTGTGGCTTATTGACGCAGCAGGAACTTGAGGTCGCTAGGGGCATCAATCGGTAATTTCTGCACGGTTTTACCCAGCAGGCCGGTCTTGGGGTCACGTTCGACCACCACGATTTCATTGCTCTTCTGGTTGGCGATCAGCAGGAACTTGCCGCTCGGGTCCAGGCTGAACTCACGCGGGTGGTCACCTTCCACGGAGCGGCGCTGGACTTCCTTGAGGTGCGCGGTCGCCGGGTCGATGCTGAACACCAGCAGCTGGTTGGCGGTGCCACGGTTGCTCACATACAGGAACTTGCCATCACTGGAGGCGTGCAGCGCGGCGCCCGCCTTGTCGGATACCGGTTGCCCGGCCGCGAACTCCACCAGCTGTGTCTGCGTGAGTTTGCCGTCGTGATAATCGAACACCGCGACCTGCGCGCTCATCTCGGTGGTCAGCCAGGCGTGTTTGCCATCGGCGCTGAACAGCAAGTGACGCGGACCGCTGCCGGGCGGTAATTGCACCGAGGCCGGATTGGCCGGGGTCAGTGGCAATTCGTGATTGGCCTTGGGATCGTAGCGGTAGGCAAACAGTTTGTCCGCCCCCAGGTCCTGCACGAACACATACTTGCCATCTGGCGACGACACCACCGAGTGCACATGGTTGGACGCCTGGCGCTCGGGGTTCACGCGACTGGCCGGGTGCCCGCTCAACTGCACCGGCGCCGACAGTTTGCCGGTGGCGTCCACCGGCAGGATCGCCAGGCTGCCGCCCGGATCTTCCAGCACCGAATAGTTGGCGACAAACAGGTAACGTCCGTCCCCGGCGACGCTGGAGTGCGTCGGCTCGTTACCCAGGCTCTGCACCTGGTTGATCAGGGTGAGCTGATGACTCTTCGGATCAATGCTGTAGCTGCTGACCCGACCTACCGCGTCCGTCTGGCCAGGGCCGTTTTCGTTGACCACAAACAGGTGCTTCTGGTCTTTGGAGACGGTCAGCCATGACGGGTTGGCTGCCTTGGCCGCCAGTACCGGCGGGCCCTGGAGCTGGCCGGTACGGCTGTCGAATTGCAGGCGGTAGATACCCTCACTGCTGCCGGCGGTGTAGCTGCCGACCAACAGTTCATAGGTGTCGGCCGGGGCGGCTTGCACCGACATCGCACCGACACTGCCGGCCATCAACAGGGGCCAGAATTTACGCATCATCATCGGCTTCATCCTCGTCGTTATTGTTGCCGGTGAAGCCGCTCATGCAGATCAGGCGGTGCTCGCCCGAATCACCGGTAAGGAGCCAGCTTTGCAAGGTGGTGTCGAAAGTAGCCGCCTGCACCTGAGCCGTGCTGAACTCCCAGCGTTTTTCCGCACGGCCGTCCATGGCGGTGATCAGCAATTTCTGGGCATCGAGGTGAAACTCAAAGGCATGCAGGCCATCGATTTCAAGCATGGCGCTGGTGGCAAGTTCAGCCAGCAAGGTATTAGCAGTCATCAGGGTCATTCATCAGCAAGAAAGACACTGATGATAGGCCAATCCTTCACGCCTTTCTTCCTTCGCGTTGCCCGGCCATAGCCGGCTACCGCCTGCGGCCCGCCCACAGACACCATGCTTGGCTGAAATGACCTCGCCTGATCCAGGCGGCGCGCCCTAGAAAAGGACTTTTACGCCCATGCCCTCTCCTGCCCTCCCTGAAGACCTGACGGCCCAGGTGGTGAGCCAGCAATTTGCTGGCCTCGCAGCCCTGGAAACAATCATCCGCCCTCTGCTCCTGCGTGCCATCAATGAACGCTACCCCTCATTGGCGATCGACCTGTCCCTTACCCGACTGGCCATTCCACAGCCCTCCGGTGGCTGGAAACTCCACCCCTTGATAGACGTCGTCTACCAGTACCTGGGCAGCAATGGCCCGCTGGACTTCAGTGACGTCAATGACACCGCCTATTACCTGTCAGACGCTCCGCCCAAGCCCCTGAAGCTGCCGGGTACCACTACAGAAAAGCTGGACATGAAGGTCATCGAAGACGTGATCCGGGAATTGCCCGCCACCCTGCCGATTGCCCTGCAGGACGTGTTGATCCGTTTCTGGAATGAGGACGCGGACAACGGTGTCAGCCGCTGGCGCTGGCTCAGCGATATGCTCAGGAGCACCTTGCAGGCCGCAGCTCTCGGCCAGCCGACGCTGGAGGAGACAGCCCGCCAAACCCTCGACCAGCTCACCACCACCCCAGACCGCGCCCAGCGCATGGCACGCTACGGTGAGCATGCCGTGATGGCCTACGGTATCGAGACCACACTTCATAACAAGGGCCGCAGTGCTCGCCTGCTTTCCGAGCACCTGCTGCTGACCCGCGTCATCAACGGCCAAGCGCCGGTGCTGCTGTGTACACCCAGTGGCCGGTTTGAACATTTTACCTCCCTGGATGACTTCACCACCGCCTGGGAACAGCGCATCAGCGCGCAGTATCAAGCCCAGACAATCACCTGCAACCGCTACGAACCCGAAGGCTCGATCTTCGACCACCAGGCAGCGATCATCCTCAACCAGCAACTGGAAAATCTTGCCGACTTGAACCTGCCACTGGATCAAAGCCCGGCGACACTGCAAGCGTTGTACCGCGAATTCACCGACCCAGGGCGATACTTTATCGATGCCCCGCCAGACCGCCTGCCGCACCTCAGGACCGTGCGGGCGCTCATGCCCGACGCGTTGCGCGATGCGCTCCCCGCCGATCGTTCCCGTTACCGGCAATACAGCCTGGCCCTGGCCAGCGCAAAGCAGCGGGCGCAAGGACGCACCTTCCTCAGTGACATTGACGACATCCACACCTACACGGTCCGCGCCCTGCAGCAAGCGTTGCAGCGCGAGGCCGCCAGGGCCGCAGCCCCCGCGCCCCAGGCCGCATTGAACCCCGATGATGTGATGTTGACGTTCGTGGTGGCCGCCGGTTACCCCGGCGGCGCCGGTATCGTCGAACACGTGAACATGAGCCTCACCGAACTGGCCATCAATAACCTGTCCGCCCGTCCCAGCGGCCAACTGTCGATTGCCCATCGCCACGGCACCCCACTGCCGGACTGGTTGACGGCGGAGTACCTCACGGGCACTGATGGCTTGATCGAACAAGTCGACATCGGCAAACACTACCCCCTGCAGCTTAAACAAGCCCTGCTGAGCGACACACCTGACGCACAGCGCCGCGAAGTCCTGTTTACCGATCAACAGCGAGTGCAGCTGCCGTTGCTGGCCTTGGAGCTGAGCCTCCAGGGCGCGGCCGGCGTGACGCCCCAAGGCGTCAACATGGTCGACGCGTTGATGCAGCCTGAGAGTGCAGACCAGCACGTCAACAACCATCCCGTGGCGATTCGTCACCTGGCATTCTCGCGTGCCCCAGGCGCCCCAGCGGATACGGTCAGCGCCATGTACCTCATTGAGTACCAGAATCTTGAGAGTGGCCCGCACCTCCTGTATCGACCGCTGTATGCCGAACCGCTGCGCGAGTTCGCCAACCGTGCTGCGCTGTTCGAGGCCATCGCCGAGCCCGGAGCGTTACAAACCAGCGTGCTGACCTGGCTGCCCGACAACGTGCGGCCGATCTACGACCAGGGCGGCTTTCGCCAACCCCATTACGTGCGCTTTGGCCAAGGCGACGAATTCGCGCCACTGCACACGCCGCCGCCGGCGACCCTCGCCGGCAATGGCCTCAACGATGAACTGCAACAATGCCTGGTGACCGGGCAATTGATGCGCTACCTGTTCAGCGACCACGCCCGGGCCCTGGTGGATCAGGCCGAACGCGCGTCGGTGTCCAACAACGAAAGCCGCTGGCAAGTGTTGATGGAAGGCGCAAGCTTGCTGTTCGGCAGCCTGCTGGTGCCGGTACTGCGTGGCCCGGCGATGCTTACCGGATGGTTACTGACCCTGTTCGCCAGCGTTACCCGGGATATCCAGGCCCTCAACAGCCAGTTCCCCCTCGACGGGGAACAGGGCGCCATCGACTTGTTGCTCAACCTCGCGATGGCGTTGCTGGACTTCCCATCGGTGCAGACACGACCACCACCGTTGGCCCCGGCCATCCGGCAACGGGCTTTGCACGCACCCGTACCTCGCCGTGATGCCTCGCGCTGGCCGCCCCTGCCTTCCCCGCAGCGGCGCCAAGGCACCGTGGCCCTGGCCGGAAAACTGCCGCGCGACAACCGTACGGCCCTGGATTTCAGTTTCGCCCAGGCAAGCCAGCGCCTCACACCAAGCCAGCGTATGCGCCTTGCGGCATTTAAAGTCGCCACGCCACCCACCTTGCCCCAGCCCGTGTTGAACGGCCCACGCAGAGGCTTGTACCTGATCGAAAACCACTGGCACGCCCAGGTTGAGGGGGACCTGTTCCGGGTCGTTCTGGACGACGATGGCAGCGTGGTGATCGTCGACCATGCCGACAGCAAGCGGCGCGGCCCCTACCTGCGTACCAACGCACAGGGTGTCTGGTCCGTCGATACCCGGCTGCGGCTACACGGGGGCATGCCGCCAAAACGGATTGCCGCCGAACGCCAGCGCAAGGCACTGCGTATCAGTGAGTTGCAAGGTGAGTATGAGCAGATGCTGGCAAACCAACAGGAACGGCAACGCACAGTGGACGCGGCCCAGGTCGCGATGGAAAACGCCGAACAGAATGCCCGATTCAGCGAGGTGCAGCGGGCCAACGCGCGCAAGCACTTCGACGATGCCCTCAAAACCCAGACCCGCGATTACCTGAAGATCCTCAACAGCGCCCAGGAACGCAACGAACTGAACATTCCACTGCCGCTCAAGAGCACCCTGGCGCTTTTGGAGAACACCATCAATAACGCCCGCAAACATGTGGTGGTCGCAGAAACAGACAGGCAAGCACTCTACCGCGCCCATCCTTCGTTCACCCGTGATAGCGCCGCCCTGTACCGGGCGGTGCTCAGCGAACCGATGGTTTATCGACAGTTCCTCCATCAAATGCTGGACATCAATGAACGCAGTATGCGCGGGCTTGAGTCCGAGGATCGTCATCTGGAGCAGTTATTCAATCTCGGCTCCTCCGGTGCCGACGCGTTCAAACGCTTGACTTCGGACCGACCGAACGAGAACAGCGCCCTGGCCATCAAGGATCTGCAAATCCGCTGCCTGAAACTGCTGGTCGTCAAAGACATCCAGCATCCGCTTTTCATTGCGTTTGACACCATTGTCGAGCCGCTGCAACAGCATCTGCGCACCCACAGTGAACTCAACAGGCTGGAACTGTCGGCCAGTGATCGCCTGAGTGTGCTGGAGAGCCTGGTGGAGCATTATGGTCGCGCCCTGGATTCGTTGCAGGGCTTGGGTATCGTTGACGCCGGCGTGCTGGACCCGACCTACAACAGCAAACTGTTCACCTTGCTCGATGAGCTCTACCAGGACGTCACGCGACGCTTGGCCAGCGAAGTCAAACCTCCTGCGCAAACCAGCCGACGGCCACCCCGGCGCCCTGCCGCAGTCACGGGAAGACCCGCAAAAAAGGTCATTCGGACCCGAAAAAAGGCCACGCTTATCGGCGAGGTAAAACCCGTTGGTAACGTGGAAATCGTCGAGGTGCGAGACGAAGCCAACGACCAACTGCTGGGAATGTACTCGCAGGACGGTGACGACTGGGTCGAGTTCGTCGAAGCAACACCTGCCCAGCCGCCCGCTGCCCCGCGCGAGTTCGGCCTGGTCAAAGGCAATGCGCGCAAGCTGCTGGCGATGGTTGAAGAGCACCTGCGTCGGGGCGACGACTACAGGAAAATCTGCAAGCATCCGCAAGAGGTCGAGGAGATCCTGCAGTACGAAGCGGTCCGCTACGACAAGCTGGCCACGGAGCTGGACCGGCTGATTCAGGCCCAGGCCGAAAGCGCCCGCACCGCCGCGGACCAGACGCTGGTGGCCGACCTGCGTGAAGCCGGACGATGCCTGAGCGCTCGCGGCAAGGCCCTGCGTATTCAATTGAGCCTGGAACTGCCGCCGACTCACGGCAACCTTGAATACCTGATCGGCGAAAAACAGGTCAGCGTGTCCAGGTGGAATGTACGGTTTCAATTAAAAGGCGAGCGTCGGGACTTCATCCAGGAATACGCGGTGAATGACCAGCAAGGCAAACCGCTGTGGTTCGCGCACTTTCATTACCCGGCCGCCAATACACCCAAGGCCGGCTACACCGCCGCCCACTTGAAAACCGCTGCGCAACGAACGCAGAGCTACTACTCGTTACTGGCCCAGGCTCAGAGCCCGCAGACGGTGGTGGATGTACACCGTGGGCTGATCGGCAAGGCGTTGGCCGAGCGCTGGTTTTTGTCGCTCGAACCCTGAGGCCAGAACATCCCACTAACAGCACGCGCGCATAAGCACTGGCGTGTCTGGTCGTTACTACGCGCGCGGGGTTGATCAGCCTCGCGCGCGTTGCCGTAAAGCCTTCCGATCATATCGGGCTACCACATCGGGCGTGCGGTTGATCTTACTTTACGAAGGCATTCACTTATCCACGTAAAGGAAGATGTCCATGCCTGTCATCCCGCCAAGTCCGGCCGAAAACCTGCTGAAAAAAGTCGTAGCCGCGCAATTTTCCACGCGGCCCTCACTGCGCTCAGTCGTCGCTCAAATGCTGGCCAGCACCCTGGAAGAGAAATATCCGCCGCTGTTATCCATTCCCCTCTCAGGTCTTTGCCTGGCGCTACCCCGCGAAGGTGGCGGCCGAGGCCTGCGTCCGCTACTGGACGTGGCGCTCCAACATCTTGCCGACGGCAGTTTTCCCGATCTGTCGTTTCGCTACGGACTGGACGCTTACCTGAGCGACAAAACCGGTACCCGGCTCACCTTCCAAGCCAATGGCGAGCGCAGCTATGACCGGCATGTCTTTGAAGACGCAATACGCGAGCTGCCCCTGATTCTGTTTGTCGGCGCGCAAGAGGCGCTGGCCACCTACTGGGAGCAGAACAGCGATGCTGGCGGCAGCCGCTGGCAATGGTTGGCAAGTGTGCTGCGAGGCCGGCTGAGCACCTCGGCCGTGCGCCAATCCGCTGATGATGCCCAGCAACTGCAAATACTCAGCACCCTGGCCGACTGTCCCAGCCGAGAAGCCAGGTCCGAACGGTTGTGGCCCGATAACGCGATTCACGCGTACACCCTGGAAACCCAGCTGGTGCGCGGGAACACCACGCTGACACTGCAGGCCAGCGATATCCTGGTGGTCAGTGGCAGCCGCGTGTTCTGGTGTGCCTTGTCAGGCCAGATCCTGTCCTATGCCAGCCTGGATGCTTTCGGTGAAGCCTGGGGCAAGCACATGCAAGCGCAATGGATCGCCGATACGATCACCTGGCGGCAGTACGAACCCGACGGCGATATTTTCGAGGTGCAAGCCGCCCTGATCTTGAATCAACAACTGGACGCGCTGGCTCGCATACACCTGCCCGCCAACAGCACCGTCCATAGGCTGGAGACGCAGTTTGACACCCTGACTGATCCGGCCGAGCTGTTCAGCCACGCGCCGAGTATGCCCGGCCAAACACTGCTGCCGATCCAGGCCGCCCTTCCCGACTGGCTACGCGCCGCCTCGCCGGCCGACCGCTTTGCCTTTCATCAACGCCTGCTCGAACAAGCCAACCTCAGACGCCTGACACACGGCAAAGGCTACCTCGACGGGCTGGACGATATCCGCACCTACGCCACCCGGCACCTGAACCATCAACTGTGCCTGGATCGAAATACCGCCCTGCATGGCGAGCGCACCTGCACGGACACTGCCCACTCGCCTTACACGGCCGACACCCTGCACCTGACCTTCCATGTGCCCGTGGGCACGCTGCAAAGTGGCTATATCGAGAACGTCCCGATGAGCCTGGTCGACCTGGCCCTGAAGAACCTCAGCGGTACACCCGCCGGGCGCATGACAGTGCGGCACACGGCAGGGCTGCCAATCGAACCCTGGCTGACCCCGCAATACCTGCTCCAACTGGTGCAGCGCGTTGATGTCGGCCGCAATTACCCGGCTTACATCCAACAGGGCCTGCTCAGTGATGAAGCAGAGGCGCAACAACGCAAGCGCCTGTTCTGCCAGCAACGCCCCATCGACCTGAAAAGCCTGGCCATGGAGCACAAGATAAAGGGTGAAGCCGGGCTGACGCCGGGCGGTTTGCGCTATGTCAACGCAGTGCTTGGCACCCACAGTTCGGAGCGCTGGGCGGGTGCCGATGAAATCGTGATGCGCGTGCTGGCGTTTCAGCGCAAGCCCGGCGCCAGGGCGGATATGGTACAGAACATGTTCATCATCGAGCCCCGCAACGGGCAGCCGGGACCGCGTCTGCTGTATCGCCCCGCGTACCGCGAGTCGCTGCTGGAATTCGTCGACCGGGAGAGCCTGCTGGCGGCCATCATCGAACCTGGCGCGGTCCAGGACAGCGTACTGGCCTGGTTGAAAGATGACGCCCGGTCTATCTACAGCAACGGTGGGTTCAAGGAGCCCCATTACGTGCGTGTCAGCGGGATCGGTTCAGAGTTCGATCCCTTGCCCAGGATTCCACCTCCCGCCACCCTTGCCCTGCCTGGAGATGAAAGCAACGATCGGATTCTGCAAGCGCTCAATGGCAACCAACTGATGGAGTACCTGTTTGAGTGCGAAGCGCGTCAGTTGCTGGACCAGGCCGACCGCGATTCAACCTCCAACGCTGAAAGCCGTTGGGCGTTGATCCTCGAAGGCATGCAACTGGGCTTCAATACGTTGTTGATGCTGGTACGCGGACCGTTGGCGGCCGTGGGCTGGTTCATGCAACTGGCACAAAGCCTCAAGCAAGACGTGCCGGCACTGGAGAGCGACGACCCGACTGCCAGGGAACTTGCCTGGGTCGACCTGCTGCTCAATACCAGCATGGTGTTGATCCACTTCGGCTTGCCCATCCAGGCGGCAAAAAAGCCCGCCGCCGTCGCTGAGCCGGCTCCACCGGCCCTGGAACAATGGCCATTGAGCCGCCCATCCACTCAAGCGCCCCCGGCCTCTGCCGTGGTTAAGCGGGGCATCGTCGGCTTGCCCTCCGAGCCCCCCGGTGGTGGCCGCACGCTGTTGGACATTGACCGCTCACTGGCCGGCGACAGTGCTTCGGCGCGCCTGCTGAAAAAACTGTTGGGGTTCAATATTCCCTGGCCTGAACCGGCCCCGGAACCCGTCGCGCTCGGCCCTCTACGCGGGCTGTTCAGGCTCGACAAACGCTGGCATGCGTCGGTGGGTGGCCTGCTGTTTCGCGTCAGCATCGTCCCGGGCTTTAACGAGGTGTTCATTATTGACCCCGATAAACCCGACCACCCTGGGATAAAGCTGCGAACCGATGGTTCCGGTCACTGGAGCCTGGACCGCGGGCTGAAACTGACCGGCGGTGGCCCCAAGCGCGTGGCGGCTTTACGTGAAGCCAATCGGCTCCAAAGGGAGCAACTGCTGGGCCGCATTCAAGAGCTCAGTGTGGAGCTCACCCACTCGATGCCCGCGTACAGGGCATTGCTCGATGGGATGAAAAGCGAGCGCAAAACCCTGCTTCAACACATCAGCACGTTGCAACTGGTGTGGAACCTTCTGGATAAAGCCACCGACACGCAAAAACCGGCCCTTGAAGCTCGACACGAGCAAGAGATATCAAGCTATTCAACGGTGCGCACGCGCTATGAAATTGCTCTGGAAAAGGTGGAGCAACAGTACGCACTGTTACTACCCAAGCGTATTGAACTGTTCAAGGCGGGACAGGATCTGGAAAAGTACGCAGGCGCTCGTGGCCACGTGCAGGACCGCGCAGCTACCCTGAAAACACTGTGGGAGGAGCAACTGCGCCTGCATATCCATCTGCAAAAATGGGCAGAAACCTTTCTATTCACCGATCGTGGCGAGCCCATGAGCCAAATGAGTCAACGGATGTTGCCTGAGATGCAGAGCGGGCGTCCTTGGACGTACAACGAATATGTGACCCGAGCGATTGAACTGGCAGACGTCATCCAGCGTATGGCCGCTCGCTCCCGCGAAATGGAAACCACCCTTGAGTTATTGGAACAGGACTCTGTGGCAGGGCGTGCGATACGTGAAGAGTTGCTTTCAGAAATTGGCTCACTCCAAAACTTTTTTTCAGAGAACCTGGAGCTCCACGCGCTGGGCCCGCTGTCGTGGGCAGTGGTCAAATTATCAGCAGTTGAGCCGCTGCCACTGGAGGCCCTGTACATCAAACATCTTGCCGATTCGAACCTGAGCCAAGCCTTGCTTTCGCACACAGAACTACGCAGCAGCACCGGCTACCCTCTCGATCAACAACGCATGCTATACGACACGCTCCTCGGTACATACCGCAGCTACGAGCGCGCCATTGAGGCCCTCACGTTTATCAATCCGGAACGCCTCCACCCTGTCGCCGAACGCCTCATGAATGGGCTCAGGCAGGCCAGGAGGCTGGCCGAAAACGAGCTGGAGAGCGTGGCGCGCAGCCAGGAGGCACTGGAGGTCGAAGCGTTATCGTCAAGCTTGCGCAGGCCGAAAGCGCCGACAAAACGCATCTTCAAAACCCGCCAAAGAAACTACCTGGTCGGTGACCTGAAGCCTGCTGACAGCCAACACCCTCAGGAACGTCTCATCATCAGCAACACCTTTACCGGTGAAACCGTGGCCTCGTTCGAGCCCTATGATGCTGACAGCTGGGTAGAAACCGTCCAGGAACCCTTGGCCACACCAGCGTCCGCCGCAAGTATGCGCCCCCTGGCAACGCTCAAGAGTCAGGGCGAGAAACTGATCCGGCAACGCACAGAGATCGAACGGGTAATCACCGCACAACAACAGAAGCTGGAATCTGCCATCACCCGGCAAGACATCAACCCCGCGGACTGGGACGAGTTACTCACCGGGCAAGCGAAAAAGCTCACGGACCTCGCCGATGAAGTCGCGCACGCTCACCGCAACCAACCTTCATCGCAGGACCTGATCGACACCTATCGGGCACACGCCAGGGATATGGAGCGCATGGCGCAGCGGGTGTGCAGTGAGGCCTATAAACGCCAGTGGCCAAGCCTGGAAAGCCTCGAATACCTATGGCGGCAAAAACAAATCGATATCAACCTCACCAGCCGGGCAGATCCGCAGCGGCCCACCCTGGGTGGCGATTTCTTCACCGAATACGCCGTGTATGACAAAGCACAAAGGCCGCCGACGGTGCTCTGGTACGCGCACTTTCACTACGCCACCGCCGATGCACCGCCAGCCCGCTACACCCGGGCCCATCTGAAACTCGCCAGCCAGCGTAAATACACGCAAAAGGACCTGCTCAAAGAGCATGTTCAGGCACGGTTACGCAGCCAACAGTCGCCTGGGGCCGAACCTATCGAGAAAATCCTGTATGTGTTGATCATGCCGCCTCAGGATCAACTGTTTTTAGCCATCGCGCCCTCAGCCACCTGATCATCAACGCCCGATGATGCTGACATCGGGCGTCTGTGCGCAGCTGACGGAATCAGTGCGCAAACAACGAATTGCCTTTCTGCCCCGCCAGTTTCTCGGGCTTGATCAGAAAACGCGCCAGTGCCGGCAGCAGCCACAGTGCACCGAACATGTTCCACAAGAGCATGAAGGTCAGCATCAAGCCCATGTCGGCCTGGAACTTGATGGCCGAGAAGATCCAGGTGCACACGCCGATCGCCAGGCACAGGCCCGTGAACAGCACGGCTTTACCGGTGGACTTGAGTGTCTGGTAATAGGCTTCCTGTAACGGCAAACCGGCACGCAGGAAGCTTTCCAGGCGGCTGTAGATGTAGATGCCGTAGTCCACGCCGATCCCCACGCCCAGGGCCACCACCGGCAAGGTCGCGACCTTGACGCCGATGCCCATGAACGCCATCAGCGCGTTGCCCAGCACCGAAGTCAGCACCAGCGGCAGCACGATGCACAGGGTCGCCGCCCACGAGCGGAAGGTGATCATGCACATGGTCGCCACGCACAGGTACACCAGGATCAGGATGGTCAGTTCCGACTCTTTGATCACCTCGTTGGTGGCCGCTTCGATCCCGGCGTTACCGGCGGCGAGGATGAATTCCAGGCCATCCTTGTTGTTGTCCTTGGCGAAGTCCTGCACCGCATGCACGGCGCGGTCGAGGGTTTCGGCCTTGTGGTCGTTGAGGAACACCAGCACCGGCGCCAGCGAGCAATTGTTGTTGTACAGGCCATCGGCACGGGCGATGGAGTTGTTCAGCACATCGGGGTTGCGCGACAGGGTTTCCCATTTCAGGTTGCCCTCGTTCATGCCCTTGATCATCTGTTTGGACACGGTCACCAGCGAGATCGCCGACTGCACGCCCTCGGTGTTCTGCATCTTCCACATCAACTGGTCGATAGGCGCCATGGCCTCATAGCGCGAGCAGCCTTCGGCCTTGGTCTTGACCATCACCACCAGCACGTCGGAACTGGTGGAGTAGTTGCTGATGATGAAATTGTTGTCTTTGTTGTAGCGCGAGTCCGGGCGCAGTTCCGGTGCGCCTTGGTCCAGGTCGCCGATCTTCAGGTTCTGGCTGTACCAGAGGCCGCCACCGAAGGCGACCAACGCCAGCAACACCGAGACCGGCGCGACTTTGGCGCTGGCGAATGTGGACAGCAGGCGCCAGAACGGATGTTCGCGGTTTGCGTCCTTTTTGCTCTTGGCGATGGCGCGCTTGCTGATGCCGACATAGGAAATCGCCACCGGCAGCAGGATCAGGTTGGTGAACACGATCACCGCCACGCCGATGGATGCGCCGATGGCCAGTTCGCGGATCACGCCGATGTCGATGATCAGCAACGTGATAAAGCCCACGGCGTCGGCGAGAATCGCGATCATCCCCGGCAGGAACAGTTGCCGGAAAGTCCGCCGCGCGGCGGTCAGCGCGTTGTCTGCCTCGCTGGATTGCAGGGCGATACCGTTGATCTTCTGCACGCCATGGGAAATCCCGATGGCAAAGATCAGGAACGGCACCAGCATCGAATACGGGTCCAGCCCGAAGCCGAAGAAGTGCATCAGGCCGAGTTGCCAGACCACCGCCACCAGCGTGGTGCTCAACACCGCAATGGTGCTGCGCAGGCAGTTGGTGAACCACAGCAATAGAACCAGGGTGATGACGAACGCAACGCCGAAGAACAGCACCACCATCACCAGCCCGTCGATCAGGTCGCCGACCTTCTTGGCAAAGCCGACGATGTGGATCTTGACGTTAGGGTTCTGCGCTTCGAACTTGTCGCGGATCTTGTCTTCGAGTTCATGGGAGAACTTGCGGTAATCCAGGGCCAGCAACTTGCCCTGGTCCTGCGGGTCCGGGTAGGACTCCAGCAGCGGGATGTCGACGATGCTCGACTTGAAGTCGTTGGCCACCAGGCGCCCGACCTGGCCGGATTTGAGCACGTTGTTGCGCAGTTGATCGAGGCTTTGCGCCGAGCCGTTGTAGCTCTGCGGGATCACTTCACCGCCGGCAAAGCCTTCTTCGGTGACTTCGGTCCAGCGTACGCTGGGGCTCCACAGCGACTTGAGGCCCGAACGGTCAACGCCGGAGATGTAGAACACCTCGTCGTTGATCTGCCTCAGGGTCTCCATGTACTCCTTCGTGAAGATGTCACCGTCCTTGGCCTCCACCGAGATGCGCACCGTGTTGCCCAGGTTGGCCAGGTCGTTGCGGTGTTCCATCATCTTTTCGATGAAGGGATGCTTGAGGGGGATCATCTTTTCAAAGCTGGTAGACGGGCGAATCAGGGTCGCCTGCCAGAACAGGAACACGCTTACCAACAGGCAGATCACGATCACTGCCGGGCGGTTGTTGAAGATCAGGCGCTCAAGAAAGGTCGCTTTATCGTTGTGATGACTGCTCATTCTGTCCCCGCCTTTTTATTGTTTTACGAGCTCAGCGCCAGTCGGCGTCGATACACGAACGCCACCCTGCCCGGCCAGAATCAAGTTGCCATTGCCTGCCGCCGTGACGGCCGACAACGAAATGCGGTCCGGGCGGTTGAACACGCTGAAGGTCTGGCCATCGTCGTGGCTGACCACCACGCTGCCGCCGTTGCCGACCACCACGATTGAGCCGTCCTCCAGCAAGGTCGCGCCCGACAAACCGAACTCCAGGGCGCCACGGGTGGCGTACAACTCAACCTGCTCCCAGGTACTGCCGAAGTCGGTGGAACGGTAGAGATTGCCGCGCAGGCCGTACGCCAAGAGGGTTTGCGGTTGGGCGGTGCTGATCACGCCAAACAGCGAGCCCTCGTAGGGGCCTTCGAGTTTTTCCCAGGTCTGGCCGTCGTCGCTGGAGCGGAACATGCTGCCCTGCTCGCCGACGATAAACAGGCCGGCGTCCTTGATGTGGGCGACGGCGTTGAGGTGGTATTGGTCTTCGTTGTCGAGGCGGTCGCTGACGTCGTTCCAGGTCTTGCCGCCGTCAGTGGTTTCGATCAGCGCACCGTAGGCGCCAACGGCCAGGCCGTGGCTGGCGTCGTTGAACCACACGTCGAGCAGCGGCGCTTCGCGCTTGAGGTCCTGGTATTGCTGGGTCCAGGTGGCGCCACCGTCGGAACTGGCGAGGATTTGCGCATCATGGCCGACTGCCCAGCCTTGTTTGTCGTCAACGAAAAACACCGCCGTGAGCAATTGCCGGGTGGGGACCTTGCCTTGCGTCCAGGTGCTGCCCTGGTCATCGGAATAGAGGATGTGCCCGCGATCACCGACCGCCACCAGGCGCTTGCCGGCATGGACGACGTCGATCATCAGGCCTTTGGCGGCCTTGGGGGACTCAATCGCAAACGCAGGCGCTGCGGGGGTATCGCCGGCTGCCAGCACCGGTGTCGTCAACGCGACACCGGCCAGCAACGAGAGCGCTGTGGCCAGCAACGCAACCCTGCGTGCGGCGCGTGGGCGGCAAACAACCCAACCCATGACAGGCTCACTCATAGACCTTTCTCCCATTTATTATTGTTAGGTCTTGCCTTCCCGGGCTCTGAAACCTGCAATCTAGAGCGCCTGAAGGAAGCAGGGGCCATCCTATCGGGCTTTGGAATCGTCTGACAATCGGCGCTACGTTATCTTTTGTTAACTGGCGGCTTTTGGCCACGTGGTGAATATAGCTGCATTCGCCGGGGTGATTGTCAGCGGGCAAATTTGATCGTTCCCACCCTCCGCGTTCACTTTGCGTGGGAACGGGCCGTCAGCTCACGGGCTTACCTGTCCTGACACCGTGAGTACTCGATCAGCCAATAACTGTGCCAGTTCGATTAACTGCGCAACGCCGAGCGACTCCTCACGTTTCGAACCTTCCATGTCAAAGGCCAAATCGCAACTCAGCGCATTGGCCGAGGCGAGTGTTTCGCTGAGGTTGACCAGCAGGTCTTCGGTACTGAATCCGTCGGCTACGGTGAACAGACGGATGGGGGGATTGGGGCTTGGTTTAATCATTGTGAAGCTCCTAAAAGTGGAGCCGCCACTGATCGCCGCGACGCGATGGAAGGTGGCAGCTGTGCGCAGGTTCGCGGACCGGTCTAGGAGCAACCCGGCATACCCGAAGGTATCCCGCGCACAGCCGCCATAGCGCCGCACAGTAGACGATAAAAAAACGCTTACTGAAAGGGGAGATGGTGCTTTTGCTCCGTAGTAAACCGGGCCGCGACGCCCGACCGCTGCGTTTGCAGCGGTGTACGGAGACTAGAGATTGAGTGTCCTAGGGACAACCTCAAAACCTTGTCGGAGGTTTCTGTTTTTACCAATACCTAACCGAACGGTCAGTTGTTTGGTTTTCCATCATTACGCAGCATCTGCCTGGCGCCTTTGCGGCGCCCCCACCCCTTTGCACGACTCAACACCATGACGGTGTTTGAGCCCGCGCGCGCCCTAAAAAAGGAAAGGACATGAAGGACACCGATACTGAAATCCAACAATCAACTCGCCCAGTCAAAGCCACCTATGACTACGTAACACTCGGTTCCAAAACACGCATGGGCGGCGAAGTCATTACTGCAAGCACCAGCCTCGAAATTCATGACTTGCGGGTCGCTTGCGTCGGCGACCGGGTGCGGTATCCCGATGGCAAAGAGAGCGAAATTATCTCAGGAGCGGGTTTCGCGGCGACCTACAAAGGCCTGCCAATCGCAATTGTCGGCAGTGCTACCGACAACGGCGACACCGTGACGGGCAGCCTGCAAAACCTGGCTCAGGTGGTGGAGTACGCGGACGATGGCATCCCTGGCCTTCTACAGCCTGGATATCGCGTGGAGAGCGAGATGTGAGGCGCTACAACATCATGACGGGCGCGAAGACAACCGTAGGCGGCGAAGTGATCAGCGGCATGGAGCGAACCAGCTTCAACGGCCAAATGATCGCCAGGGAGGGTGACCGGGTTGCTTGCCCGGCATGCGGCACCGAAGGCTTCATTGCACTCGCTGGCCCTCATCTGCACGAAGAGTGGGGCGGCAAACAAGCTGCGCTTGAGGGTGATTTGTGTATATGCAAATGCGATCCGCCACCGGAGCTCATCGCCTGCCAGCGCTTCAAGTCTCAAGTGTTCGAAACACAACCTCAACGTGACACCTTCACTTGGACAGGGCTAAACACACCTAACCCGCCCGCTACCAACTTCTCCGCACCCGGCGCGGCGAATCGTGCCGCTGAGGCGTGTGTGTTCGCCAAGTCATGCGTTTCGGTGCCGGTCGGTTCCACGGCTGTGGGAACAAGCCCTGAACACGCTAAAAACTTTGGTACCACGGCCGTCATGGCTTCGACCGGTACAACGGGCACTGTCGGCAGGGTCGCTGGAACACTTGGCAGCGACCTGGGTGCCTGGGCCGTACGCGGGCTTGCCGGAGCCAGTTCAGCACTCAATGTCGTGTTGCTGGCTTTTTGGCCACGGGATATGGGTGATTCAACGCTGTATACCCCGGAGCAGTTGGCGAATTTGCGCTTGGCCAGTACGCGAGTGCGTTTTCAGTTTCGCCAGGATGAGTCAGGTGAACTGCGTGTTTATGGCATACATACCAAGCCTGAGAGTGGCGCTGATCGTGTGCCCGTTGCGCACGCCCGGTGGAATGCGGACAACAGTGCGATGGTGGCGGTGCTCGATGGCATCAGCATCACGTGGACGCCGAACCATGGGCCGGTGGTCAGTGCGCCGAGCCCGTATCCGGGTACACCGGAACGCCTGGATAATTTATTCGTTCATCCGGTTGCAGTGGGGCAAGATTCGGTAATCAGTCACTACCCAGGTCGGGAAGCTGAGGACGTTACCTGGCAGGATACAATTATTTCGTTTCCTGCGGACTCGGGTTTGCCGCCGTTGTATTTAGTGTTTGCCAAGCCGGCTGTGAAGCCGTTAGAAGTAGACGTCTATGGTGCATTCAGTGGCAGACCGCGCAACGGATTGCATGTTGACCATATGCCTTCGCAGGCAGCTATCAGACGATATCTAGAGGACGCCTCTATAGTGCTTATGGATTACGAAATCAGTGAACTGCTAATGCAAGTTGCCAGCGTTGCTATTCCTGCCCATATCCATAAAAAATACAGCGAGACGTACGGCGGGCGCAACAATAAAGTTAAGCAATTCTTAGATGCCGACAATCTTCGAGCGGCTGTAGACCGCAATTTTGATGTAATTAGACCTTATATGATTAAGGACGGCTTCACTGAAAGCAGCCTGGAAGAGGCCCGAGTCAAAATGCATAAAATTAATCAAGAACAAGGATGGTATTAATGGATGTCGTGACTATCAACCACTTGATGGCGGGGCTTGGCTCTACTCATGCCAAACTTTTCGCTGAGGGTGCGATTACGAACACACCTTTAACACCCTCAATAGAAAGTCGTGACAATGAGTATCTGATACAGAAACCAGAGCAGGGTGTTGAGTTATGGTTTCAAACAGAAACTGAAGTGCTCGCAAAAATTCTTTTTTCTCTGATTAGCATGTTTGATGGCGCCGCCCTTTACACCGGCGAGTTACCTTCTCCGCTCACACTTAGTATGAGCCGAATCGGTGTTCGAGCAATGTTTGGGACTCCTTTCGAGTCGAAGGAGCCAATTAAAATTCTACGCTCCCGGGGATACGGTGGCAGCGATACTTATCGTATGGGCAATTTCGGCTACCCAAATATTCTTCTCGGGTTTCAATATCGTAACGACGATAGGGTCTGCAGTATGGGCTTCTCTCTGATCAATACAAGTCATGGCTAAGCCAGCGCCGGAAGAAACGTCGAAAAGAAGAAGCGCAGTTATCAACTAATAAATGAGTGCGTCCCCTTACTCACCGTTTTCAGTTTCGCCAGTGGGCATGCGTTTGAACAGCGGGACGCGGGGCGTCCCTGGCGGCGTTGCCATGCAGAGCGTCACTAGTGTCCGGGGAAAATCGAAGGAGGATTCGCGTCCTCCTTCCTGCACGGGCAGTTACGGGGAACGATCATCGCCAAAAATGAATTATTTTTCCAAGACTTGAGTTTTACGAATTTTTATTCCATTAATAGCCCTCCTGAAAAACAATAATCCAAAGGACCACGACGATGCGTGAACTCGGAATCGGCTTGATCGGCACAGGCTTCATGGGCCGCGCCCACGCCTTGGCGTTCAACAATGCCCGGGCGGTATTCGAACTGCCAGTCACCCTGAAGCTGGCCGCCCTGGCCGATGCCGACACCGAACGCGCCCAGCGCTGTGCCACCGCCTGGGGATTTGCACAGGCCCATGGCGACTGGCAAGCGTTGATCAACGACCCCAAGGTCGATGTCGTCGCCATCACCACGCCCAACCATTTGCACTACCCCATGGCGATGGCCGCGATGGCTGCCGGCAAAGCGGTGTACTGCGAAAAACCCCTGGCGGTCAGCCTGGAACAGGCCGACGCCATGCGCCGCGCCGCGAGTGCCGCCGGGGTGGTCACGCGGGTGGGCTACAACTACCAGCACAACCCGATGATCACCCTGGCGCGGCAACTGATTGCCAGCGGCGAGTTGGGTGAACTCATCAGTTTCCAGGGCGAGTTCAGCGAAGACTTCATGGCTGATCCAGCATCGCCATGGTCCTGGCGCTGCGAAGTGGAACATGCCGGCGGCGCCCTCGCCGACTTGGGCAGCCACTTGCTGTCGATGGCGCGCTACCTGGTCGGCGATGTGCTCAGCGTGTGCGCCGACACCCAGACCGTCCACGCCCAACGCCCGGCGGTCAAAGGCAGCAACGCACTCAAACCTATTGCCGTGGATGACCAGGTACACGCCCTGCTGCGTTTCGCCAATGGCGCGCGCGGGACGGTGAGCAGCAGTTGGCTCAAGCATGGCTACAAGAACCACTTGAGTTTCGAGATCAGCGGGACCCAAGGCACCTTGGCGTTCGACCAGGAACGTTTGAATGAACTGCGCCTGTGCCGCGTCGGCCAGGACGGCTTCCAGCGTCTGCTGGCCGGCCCGGCCCTGCCCGGTTATGCAGCGTTCAGCCCGGCGGCGGGACACCAGTTGGGGTACAACGAGTTGAAGACCCTCGAAGTGCAGGAGTTGATCATGGCTGTGGCTGGCGAAGGTGCGGATGGCACTGACTTTGAAGCGGCATGGGAGGTTGAGCGGCTGGCGACGGCGATTCGTGTGGCGGCCCTCGAAGAACGCTGGGTAACAGTGAACGCACTCTAAACCACGCCACCGAACCCTGTGGGAGCTGGCTTGCCTGCGATGGCGATGTGACTGATACACCGCTATCGCAGGCAAGCCAGCTCCCACACTTGGATAACCAAAATCTTCAACTCAGCGCAGGGCCCTTCGAAGCACTTTGCCCACCGTGGTCTTGGGTAATTCAGTGGTGCGGAACTCCACATACTTGGGCACCTTGTACCCCGTCAGGTACTCCCGGCAGTGGGCGAGGATCTGTTCCTGAGTCAGCTGCGGATCTTTGCGCACCACGATGATCTTCACCTTCTCGCCCGTCACCCCATCCTCCACCCCAATCGCCGCGACTTCGCCCACGCCAGGGTGCATCGCGACCACGTCTTCGATTTCATTGGGGTAAACGTTGAAACCCGAGACCAGGATCATGTCCTTCTTGCGGTCCACCAGGCGGATATACCCGCGCGGGTCCATCACGCCGATGTCGCCGGTGGACAACCAGCCCTGCGCATCCAGCACTTCAGCAGTCGCCTCCGGGCGTTTCCAGTAGCCCTGCATCACCTGCGGGCCGCGCACCTGCAGTTCGCCCTGTTCGCCGATGTCGGCCAGCTCGCCGTCTTCACGCACGAAACGCACCCAGGTCGACGGCAACGGCACGCCGATGCTGCCGGTGAATTCCATTTCGCGCATGCGGGCAATATCGATGGGGCTGATGCTCACCACCGGCGAACATTCGGTCAGGCCATACCCCTCGATGATCGGCAGCCCGGTAACTTCCTTCCATCGCTTGGCCACTGCGGTATGGGTGGCCATGCCGCCAGCGATCACCATGCGCAGGTCGGAAAAATCCCGCGCGCAGAATTCCTTGTTTTCCAACAAACCGTTAAACAGAGTGTTGACCCCGGCAATGCCGTTGAAGCGTTCCTTGCGCAGGATCATCTGCACCCGCTTCACGTCCCGCGGGTTGGCGATAAGGATGTTGCGCCCGCCCAGGCACATGAACATCAGGCAATTCACCGTCAGGGAAAAGATGTGGTACAGCGGCAGCAACGTGACGTTGGTTTCCTGCTTGTCCTGGTCCAGTTGATCACCGACCCACGCCTTGGCCTGCAACAGGTTGGCGATGATATTGCGGTGGCTGAGCATCACGCCCTTGGCGTCGCCCGTGGTGCCGCCGGTGTATTGCAGGAAGGCCAGGTCATCCAGGACCATGCTCACCGGGAAGTGGTTGAGCGCCCGCCCCTGTTTCAACACTTGATTGAAGCGCACCGCACCCGGCAACGTGAACGCCGGCACCTGCTTTTGCACACGGCGCAGGATGAAGTTCATCGCCGCGCCCTTGAAGGTGCCGAGCAGATCGCCGATAGCCGCGATCACCACGCGCTTGACGCTGCTGCCGGCCACCACTTTCTCCAGGGTGTGGGCGAAATTCTCGAAGATCACCACGGTCTCGGCGCCGCTGTCCTTGAGCAGGTGCTTGAGCTCATGGGCGGTGTACAGCGGGTTGACGTTGACCACCACCGCACCGGCCAGGAGGGTGCCCAGCAGGCAGATCGGGTACTGCAAGCAATTGGGCATCATCAGCGCCACACGGTCGCCCGGCTGCACGCCCTGGCCCTGGAGCCAAGCGGCGAATGCAACGCCTTGGACCTTCCAGTCGGCGTAGGTCATTTCGGTACCGATGCTGACGTAGGCTACACGCTCACGGAATTTTTCCAGGTGCTCCAGGAAGACTTCCCGCAGCGACGGGTAATCCTCAATGGCGGCATCGATGTCTGCCGGGACGCCGGGCAGGTAGGCGTTCAACCACACCCGTTCGGTGTGTTCCTGGCTGATAGCGTTCATGGCAGTCTCCTTGTTGTTATTTTGGGTAGCGCTACTTTTCCACAATGGCGGTAATGCCCAGCCCGCCCGCCGCACAGATCGAGATCAACCCACGCCCGCCGCCGCGCTCATGGATGGCCTTGGCCAGCGCCGCCAATTGCCGGCCACCAGTGGCAGCAAACGGATGGCCGCAGCCGAGTGAGCCGCCGTTGACGTTCATTTTCGCGCGGTCGATGGGGCCCAACGGCGCGTCCAGCCCCAGCCGTTCCCGGCAATAGTCCGCGTCTTCCCAGGCCTTGAGGGTGCACAGCACCTGGGCAGCGAAGGCTTCGTGGATTTCGAAGAAATCGAAGTCGGCAAAGCTCAAGCCTTCGCGCTTGAGCATGCGCGGCACCGCATAGGCCGGGGCCATCAGCAGGCCTTCGGTGCCATCGACAAAATTCACCGCGGCCGTTTCGCCGGTGCGCAAGTAGGCCAGCACCGGCCAGCCGTTGGCAGCCGCCCATTCCTCGCTGGCCAGCAGCACCACCGAGGCGCCATCGGTCAGGGGCGTGGAATTGCCCGCGGTGAGGGTGCCATTCTGGCGGTCATAGGCGGGGGCCAGACCGGCGAGTTTTTCCAGGCTGGCGTCGGCCCGCAGGTTGTTGTCCCGGGCCAGGCCGCGATGGGGGCTGATCAGGTCGTCGAAGAAACCACGTGTGTAGGCCGCGTCCAGGCGCTGGTGGCTGGTGAGGGTCAGTTCATCCTGGGCCAGGCGCTTGATCTGCCAACGCTTGGCCATTTCTTCGCAGTGCTCGCCCATGGACAAACCGGTACGCGGCTCGCCGTTGCGGGGCAGCAGCGGTTTGAAGAACATCGACGGCCGCACTTTCAACAGTGTCTTGAGCTTGTCGCCCAGGCCCTTGGCACGGTTGGCCGCGAGCAAGGTGTGGCGCAGGGATTCGTTGATGCCGATGGGCGCGTCGGAGGTGGTATCGGCGCCGCCGGCAATGCCTACTTCGATCTGGCCCAGGGCGATTTTATTCGCCACCAGCAAGGCCGCTTCCAGGCCGGTGCCACAGGCTTGTTGCACATCGTAGGCCGGCGTGTCTGGAGACAAAGTGGTGGACAGCAGCGATTCACGCGCCAGGTTGAAATCCCGCGAATGCTTGATCACGGCCCCGGCAGCAAACTCGCCCAGGCGCTGGCCGTGCAGGTTGTAACGGTCGATCAGGCCTTGCAGCGCCGCGACCAGCAGATCCTGGTTGCTGTCGTGGGCGTACACCGTGTTGGAACGGGCAAACGGGATGCGGTTGCCGCCGATGATCGCCACACGGCGGGTCGGGGCCGGATTGAAACTGTAGTCACTCATGTAGGGCTCTCATTCCAGACAAATAGCCCGCGCATATGGGGTTTGTCGCCGGCGAAATCACGCACTTCGAACTCACGGCGCGGGCCGCTTGCGGGGTGGTTCCACAGGGCGACCTGGCCGGGCAGGAAAATCGGCAATTTGAAGTCGCAATGGGCTTCGGCCTGAGCCAGGCCACCAGGCGGTTGCTGGGCGGCCAGGGCGCGGCCCAAGGTCCACATGCCGTGGGCGATGGCGCGGCGAAAGCCGAAGAGCTTCGCGCCGATCACCGAGGTGTGAATCGGGTTGAAGTCCCCCGAGACCTTGGCGAAGCGCCGGCCCAGGTCGGCGGGCAACACCCAGCGTTGGGTGCGCAACAGGCCGTGCTCCTGCAACGGCAACGCGTCGTCCCATGGTTCGCCGACCGGGTCCTTGACGTCGCGGCGCAGGTACAGGCTGTCGCTTTCCCAAGCCAGGGTGCCGGCGCTGTAGGCGCGGGTGGCGATGCTCAGCGCCTGGCCCTTGGGGTGGGCGACCCAACGCTCGGCATACACCTCCAGGCGCAAGGCCTGGCCTTCGTGCAGGCGTTGGTGCTGACGGATGCGATTGGCCAGGTGCACCATGCCGCTGGCCGGGTACGGGAAGCTTGGTCGGGTCAGCAGCATCAGGTGCAAGGGGAACGCCAGCACGTGGGGATAGGACAGCGGCACGCCCTGCTCGCGACGAAAACCGCAGGCGCGGCCATAGGCGGCGATGCCGACGGCGGACAACTCCACCGCCGAACGCACCAGGCGCTCCTTGGGCAGTAGCGGTTCGCCGTCGAGCTTGGGCTTGCGCAGGGCACGCACGCCGTCCAACAGCAGCTGCGTGCGCGAGGGCGGCGGGTCGACAATCTGGGTCAGGTAGTCCATGGCTCAGGCTCCCAGCAGACTTTGGCCGCACACGCGTACGACTTGGCCGTTGACGCCGCCCGAAGCCGGGTGCGCCAGCCAGGCGATGGTCTCGGCCACATCGATGGGCTGCCCGCCCTGGCTCATGGAATTCATGCGCCGCCCTGCTTCGCGAATCATCAACGGGATCTTTGCGGTCATCTGGGTCTCGATAAACCCCGGCGCCACCGCATTCACCGTCACCTGCTGCCTGGCCGCGCGGGGCGCGAGGCCTTGCACCAGGCCGATCACGCCGGCCTTGGAGGTGGCGTAGTTGCTTTGGCCGAGGTTGCCGGCAATGCCGGAAATCGATGACACGCACACGATGCGACCACCGGGGTTAAGGCCCTGGTTGTCCAGCAAGGCGTTGCTCAGGTGCACCGGCGCGTCGAGGTTGACCGCCAGCACGCTGCGCCACGCCGCTTCGGGCATCTTGGCGATGGTCTTGTCACGGGTGATGCCAGCGTTGTGCACCACCACATCGAACGCGCCGTACTGGCTGACATGCGCAAGCAAAGACGAGGCGGCCTCAGGCGCAGTGATGTCCAACGGCAACGCAGAACCACCGACGCTGGCGGCGGCCTGTTCCAACGATTGCTGAGCCTGGGGCACGTCCACGCACACCACATGGGCGCCATCACGCGCGAGGACCTGGGCGATGGCCAGACCTATGCCACGGGACGCGCCGGTGACCAGGGCACGTCGGCCAGCGAAGGGCTTCTCCCCGTTGACGCCCGGGTTGCCGTCCACCGGTTTGTCCAGCCGTACCACTTGCCCCGACACATAGGCCGAACGGCGCGACAGGAAGAAACCCAGGCTGCTGTCCAGCGCATCTTCGGCGCCCGGCGCCACATACAGCAGTTGCACGGTGATCGCCCGGCGCAGCTCCTTGGCCAGCGAACGCACCAGGCCTTCGAGGGCACGCTGGGCGATGGCCTGGGGCAAGTCCTGGCAATGTTCCGGCGCGGTGCCGAGCACCACCACGCGGCCGTGTTGGCCGAGGCGTTTGGCATTGGCGTGGAAAAATTCGTAAAGCTCATCCAGCTGTTTCAGGTCGACCACAGCGCTGGCATCAAACACCGCGCCCTGCACCTTGCCTGTCGAGGGCGCCTTGAGCGTCGCCGGGGTGGCGGCGACGGTATCGGTGCTGCTGAAGAAGCGTTGCACCTGAGCCGTCAGGCGCCCTGCCCCGGCGATAATCACCGGGTTGGCCAAGCCTGGTTGATCGCTGCGATGGCGCTGAAGCGGCAGCGGTTGCGGCAAGCCGACCGCCTGGGCCAGGCGCCGGCCCCAAGGGGAATTGACGAACGATAGGTAGCTGTCACTCATAGATAGATCCACTCACAACACGGGCCGCAGTGGGAGGGAGCTTGCCCCGCCCACGCGGACCGCGATTTTTCTAGTTGACCGAGGCGTTTTCGCCTTGGCTGGTGCGACGTTTGGGGGCCGGCTCCAGCGCCTGCTTGCGCTGCTGCAACGCCTCCAGCAAACCGAAGTCCTGAGGGAAGTCATCCACCTGGATACCGTGGTCGGCGTATTCCACATAACGGCCGAGCAAGGCGTCTTCGTCGTCGCTGATCAAATCCAGCGCCCTGGCCTTGACGCGCCAGGAGGTGAAGGCTGTGGCAGAGATCGGCATCGGTTCGAGCACGCCCTGCTTGATCGCAGGCTTGAGTCGGGCCTCGATCAGCTCCACTTGTGGCAGCAGACGGAAGCCCAACTCGCCGTACGCCAGCTTGTCGATTTCCGGCCGTGGAATGTAGGAATTGGCCAGCAACCGATCGCGGGTTTCACCCGGTGTCTGCACCACATCGGCCACCTGGGCCAGCAGGCGATCCGAAGGCTTGCGCAGCGGGATGCCGAACGGGAATGTCAGACCACGCACCACGGCGGCGGCGGCTTTCGAAGGGTAGTTAGCCAGCACTTCAGCGAGGGCTTCATGGGCACGCAACAGCGCGTCCTGGGCCGACCAATGCACCAGCGGCAGGTCTTCCTGAGGCCGGCCATCATCCTCGAAGCGCTTGAGCACGCAGGACAAGATGTACAGCTGCGACAGAATATCCCCCAGACGCCCAGTGATACTTTCCTTGCGCTTGAGGGCGCCCCCCAGCACGCCCATGGAAATGTCCGAGATCAACGCCAACACCACCGACAGACGATTGGCCTGGCGGTAGTAGGTCGCCAGCGCGGGCTCGGTCTTGGCCGGTGCGGAAATCAGTCGCCCGCCAGTCAGCGAATGCACCACCGCACGTACGGTGTTGGCCAGCACGAAACTCACGTGGCCGAACATCGCCGTGTCGAAGTCTTCCAGCGCCTTGCGCCGGTCCGGGTTGCGCGCCGCTTCCATTTCGCGGAACACATAGGGATGGCAACGGATCAGGCCCTGGCCAAAGATGATCAGGCAGCGGGTCATGATGTTCGCGCCTTCCACCGTAATGGCGATGGGGCTTTGCTGATAGGCGCGGGCCAGGAAGTTGTTGGGCCCCATGCAGATGCCCTTGCCGGCGACGATGTCCATGCCGTCATTGACGATGATGCGTGCGCGCTCGGTGACGTGGTATTTGGCGATGGCCGAAATCACCGACGGTTTCTCGCCGGCATCCAGGGAGGCCACCGACACCTTGCGCACCGCATCGCAGGCATACAAATGCCCAGCCATGCGCGCCAGCGGTGCCTGCACCCCTTCGAACTTGCCGATGGGCAGGCCGAACTGCTTGCGCATCGCGGCATACGCCGTGGTACCACGCACCGCAACCTTGCCCAGGCCGACGTTGGCCGACGGCAACGAAATGGCGCGGCCAGCGGCCAGACATTCCATCAGCATGCGCCAGCCATTGCCGACTTGCTCGCGGCCGCCGATCACCCATTCCAGTGGGATGAATACGTCCTTGCCGGTGGTCGGGCCGTTCTGGAACACGGCGTTAAGCGGCCAGTGACGACGACCGCTGTTCACGCCGGGATGGGACGTCGGGATCAGCGCGCAGGTGATGCCCAGCGAACCTTTCGCGCCCAGCAAGCCGTCCGGATCTTCGGCACGAAACGCCAGGCCCAGCACCGTGGCAATCGGGCCGAGGGTGATGTAGCGCTTGTCCCAGGTCACTTTGAAGCCCAGCACTTCCTCACCCTCATGCACGCCTTTGCAGACGATGCCCAAATCGGGAATGGCCCCGGCATCCGAGCCGGCATACGGGCTGGTGAGCGCAAAACACGGGATGTCTTCGCCACGGGCCAGGCGCGGCAGGTAGTAATTGCGCTGGGCATCGGTGCCGTAATGCAGCAGGAGTTCGGCTGGGCCAAGGGAGTTGGGCACCATCACCGAAATCGCCGCCGCCGAGCAGCGCGTCGACAGCTTCATCACCACTTGCGAATGCGCATAGTGGGAGAAGCCTTTGCCGCCGTACTGCTTGGGAATGATCATGCCGAGGAAACCGGCGTCCTTGGTGTACTGCCAGCCTTCGGGGGACATGTCCTGCCAGACCTGGGTGGTTTCCCAGTCGTTGGCGATGTCACAAAGGGTTTCCACTTCGTTGTCGAGGAAGGCTTGCTCCTCGGCGCTCAGGCTCGCCGGCGCGGCTTGCAGCAGGCGCTGCCAGTCGGGTTTGCCGCTGAACAGCTCGGCGTCCCACCACACGGTGCCGGACTCGATAGCCGCACGCTCGGTGTCGGACATGGCCGGCATGATCGTGCGAAACAGGCCAAGGGCCTTGCTGGTGAGCAGGGTACGGCGCAGGGGTTTGATCGTCATCAACAGCGCAGGTGCTATCACCAGCAGCGCCGCGACGGTAAGGCCGAACGCAGCAACCACATTGAGCAGATAACCCATCGCCAGCCAGACCAGGCCTACACCCAGCCACAACGCGGCGGCAGCTTGTCGATACGCCAGGGCAATCGCTGCTGCGACACCCACCAATAACCAGATAACCATGGGGATACCTCTACTCGATTCAGGGTACGGCTACGACGCGCCAGCTCGTGAATGGGCTGACACGTAAAGCCACACTACAAACTTGGAAAAGCAAATTCAAATTTTGTTTTGAAATTTTTATTTAATGCTTGGACAAAAAAATAGCGGCTGAACGGGTCAGCCTGATCAATCAACAACCGAGGACGAACGACTGGGTGAAGGCAACAAGATGCGCTTGGTGCCCTCTTCCATCGCCCTTCGTGAAACGTCAGAAAGCGTAGGTCGCCGATAGGCTCACCACATCACCTGACGACTCGGCTTTACCATTGAGGCTTGCGCCCCCCAGGCGATCGACGTTCTGGGTCTTCAGCTTGACCTCCTCTACGAACTGGTGGGAATACGCAGCGTCAAGACTCAGGCCCTTGATAGCTTTCACCTCGTAACCGGCGCCCAACGACAGGAAGGTCCGATCACCGTCTGGAATCCGCGGGTCACGGGTCGAGTTACGGGTAGGTGTCTGGTCCAGGGCCACACCGGCGCGCAACGTCAACTCGTCGGTCACGCGGTAATCACCGCCAATGGAAAGCATCCAGACGTCACGATATTTATAGGGAATAGAGACAATCTCCGAGCCCCGCGACTCAAGCGTCAGGTTTTTAAACGACGACCACTTGGTCTGGACCGCACTCACGCCCATGGTGAACCGGTCATTGAACTGGTGCACCCAGTCCAGGCCGATAGTGGCGGGAATGTCCAGTTGGACGCTGGCATGGGCGCCGTCGGGAAACAGTTCCAGCCCTGGATAGGCGGAGCCAACCAGCGTTCCGCTGCCAGTGAACGGATTCGTGCCCGTCATCAAGTTATTCGAGAATGCGTCTGCACGAATGGTGTATTTGCCCGTCAGCTTGTTCTTGATCTTGGCGTGATAGTTGATGCCTAACGTGTCTTTATCGGTAGGCTTCCACGTCAGGCCGGTAAACCAGCCGGTGGAAATATTGTCGACCTTGACCCGTATCAATGCATCACCGACGCCTGACGGCAAGTCGAGGTTGCCGAGGATCGGATCCTGGGAAACCGCCGCTGCCGCCAACAGATCGATGTTCTGGCTGACGAAACCCTTGGTGTGCTGAACGATCACGCCGCCGCCGACAGAGAACTGATCATTCACCTTGAAGGACAGCGACCCGGTCAACCCCACGGTTTCAATCTTGGTATCGACGGCGAAATCGCGAAATTTGGAGTCCTGGTCCCACGTCGAACGCATGCCTTGAGGCACCACTTGACTCAAGCCGAACGCAAACCGATCCCCAAGCGGCATCACCATGAAGCCCGTCGGCAACCAGGCAGTGAACCCCCCTTGGCCGCCGTCATTGTTATTCACCGTGGTTGCAGAGAGGTCCGGGAAACCATCAGCCCCAATCGGCGTATTGGAGGTAGGGTTACCCAGGTAATCGTTGGCCTCGCCTTTGTATTTGATTTTGATGCGTGCGTAGTCGACCGTGAATTGCGCCACGTTGTGCTCGACAAACGCCATGGCCGCAGGGTTGTTGAAGGCCGAACTGGGGTCGTTCTTGAACAGCGAACCCCCCGCAAATGCACGGCCCCATCCTGGTGCGCCGAAGGTGGGTGTTGAAAAGCCGCCAGCCTGGACAGGCACGGTTACCATCACCCCGCCTATCAATGCCAGCCCCAGCAAAACCTGCACGTGTTGTTTCTTATTATTCATGCGGCACTCCTTATTATTCTCTCTGCGAGCCGGCATGACCGGTTCGTCTTGCAGCCTGGCAATTCATGAACGGGCGCCCGGTTCAGGCGCCCGTTTTTCAGCGGGTGATCAGCCCTTCGTTCTCAGCCTCGGATCAAGGCACGATGGTCAGCGCAGGGCTCGGAGTAACGCTCAGGCTGACGACGGTGCAGCTGCCACTCAAGGTTTGGTTGGTGGCGGTCAATACGCCACCCGAGTACCCCACGGCAATGGTGGACGGCCCGCAATTGGAGGCTGGATACAGGAAGGTGCTGGCGATGGTGTAACCCACATTCGTGACGTTGCCAGCCGCTGCCGCCGTGGCGGTCAGGGTCCAAGGCAAGCCGGTGATCTTAGGCAGCGCGCAGAGGCCGCCACCGGTGATCGACACGCCAGTGATTTTCGCAACGCCAGTAGCATCGACGTTCCCGGTAAAGGTCGCGCCGCAGTTAACCGTCGCCTGGAAAGAGGATGGCGACTTCACCGAGATCGTGCCAGGCGCGGTGAAGCTGGTGCTCACAGGAGAGATGCTGAAAGCGTTCGCCATGGAAGCAGCACCCATGCAAGCAGCCAGGGCAGTCAACGACACGAGAGTTTTAAAGCTTTTCATTGTTTTTCCTCACATGTAATGGCGAGTCATTCGCCAGGGGGTAATGGCCATGAACGAGAGGTCACGGTGAAACTGCAGAACTTCCCTTTCCAGCCAAATCTCAATTCAATTACCGCTGCACGTTATTCAACAACTTTGAAGTTCGGCGGCATCTTGATCGACACCGTCTTGATCTTGCAGTCTTCGCCAATCGGTACATTGGCGGCTTCCAACTTGCCGGTGGCGTTATCCCAGGTGCCATCCGCCGTAGAAGGCCCGCACTTGCCACCCAGGCCGAAGGCGTGAACATCAACGCTGATATTCGACATGGAACCGCTGCGGGTGTCCTTGGCGATCAATACCCACGGCAAGTTGATGGCTTCGACACGGCTGCACTTGAGGCCACCGTCGAATTCAACTTTATCGACATTCACCGAAGTACCATCCGCCGCCACCTTGCCGGCCACCTTGATGGTGCAATCGGCGCTGATCAGCGCACCTTTGGAGAAGCTGATCGGGCCTTGGGCCGTGAAGGCACTGCCAGCCGGTTCGATACGGGCGGCCTGGGCCTGGTGGTAGGCGATCAGGCCCAGCGCAGCCAATAGAATATAGGTGGTGAACTTGGCAGGTGTTTGCATGGTGTACGTCCTTCCCTTTAATTATTGTTGTTCGGGTCAAACCACTTCCTCGGGGCGATAACGTCCTGCGCGGCATGTAAGGCCCCGAGTACACAACTTACGGTTACTGCATGTCAGAACGGCGTGGCGCTGTTGCTGTACTTCTCCAAATACTTCAAGCGTTGTGAAGGCTGAAGATTGGTCAGCGTGATATCCCCGGCATAATGATTGAGCACCCGATGATCCATGCGCCGGCGCCACAAGTAAGGCACGTACGCCCAGACAATCATGCTCGCGTAACCATAAGGCAGTTGCGGCGACTCATCAAAATGACGCAATGACTGATAACTGCGCGTGGGGTTGGCATGGTGATCGGAATGCCGTTGCAACTGGAACAAAAAGATATTGGTGACAATCCGATTGCTGTTCCAGGAGTGACGCGGCGAACAGCGTTCATATCGACCATTGGGCAACTTCTGGCGCTTAAGGCCGTAGTGTTCGACATAGTTCACCACTTCCAGCAGCGAGAACCCGTAGATGCCCTGAACAATCAGGAACGGAATCACCGCCACTCCCAGCCAGGCAATCATCGCGCCCCACAACACCACGCTGTACATCCAGGCGCTGAGTACGCCGTTCTTCCAGTGCCAGGCCGGCAGGCCGAGTTTGCGCAGGCGCTCGCGCTCCAGGTTCCACGCCGACTGCGCGCTGAACCACACCGAGCGCGGCAGGAAGGCCCAGAAGCTCTCGCCCAGGCGCGAGCTGGCCGGATCCTCCGGCGTGGCGACGCGCACGTGATGGCCACGGTTGTGTTCGGTGTAGAAGTGCCCGTAGAAGGTCGGCGCCAACGTGACCTTGGCCAGGAACACTTCCAGGGCGTTGGGCTTGTGCCCCAGTTCATGGGCGGTATTGATGGCGATGCCAGTAGCGGCGCCGGTCGACATGGCCATGCCCAGGTAGGTAAACCCACTCGGTGCGCCGTGCAGTTGCGTGCGGTCGGTGAGGTAACTGGCGGCGTGGACCAGCCAGTTGGCGGGGTCGAGGTTGGCGGTGGCGTGCAGCAGGCCACCCTGGATGATCCACTCGATACCGCCAGCGGCCAGCCAGCCGGTAATGATCACCGACGAGATGACGAACAGCACGCCGGTGTAGACGATCCAGCGGTAGTAGCGTTGGGTTTCCAGATGACTGACGGCAGACTCGGGCGGGTTGCTCACGTCTTCGCCGAGCAGGCCGTCGATCAGCGGGATGAGGCCGAAGATCACCAGAACACCGACCCACCACAATTGCTGGACACCGGTAAGAATGGCGAGAGAGCCGGACAACAGCGGCGTGGCCAACGGCATGATGCCCAACCACCAGAGGTGGCGCTTGCCATCGGTCCACACACTTGGCGCTGCCAGAGTCTGGTTCATGGCAGCCTCCTTGGCAGGGAGGTGGAAAACAGGTTCAGGGAGCGCTGAAGGCTCCGGGAAATCAACCATGCGATAAAAGACGTTTTTTTCATTTTTATTCGCTCTTAGGCATTTCAAAAATCATTTCAAAACAAACATTGAAATATTTTTTTAAATAAATAACGCGGAATCGTTAGGTCGTCAACTACTTTTTCGAAGCCTTTTTGACGTGACCGGACAGTCTCTTTTTTCGCTGTTTGGTCAGGTCTCTAGGGCAGGCATTTGCGACATCCAGACCCGCAATCAGGGCCACGATTATTTGTTCGCCAGGGCAAAGGGCGGATGCAGGACCGTGGCCGTTTGCGCCGGACGCGCCCGCTTGGCCACCTGCAACACCGCCTCAACCACCCGCGCCGTGGCGGTGATCGGCAGCATATGGCCGCATCCTTCCACCAGTTGCAGCTTGAGGCCTGGCACTTTGTCGGCAAGGGCCTGGCCGTGCTTGCGGAAGTCCAGCACCTTGTCCCGCGCACCGTAGATCAGGCCGATGGGCAGGGTCAGTTGCGGGTAGCGCTTGAGCATGTCCGGCAGGCAGTCGTTGACCAGCGCAATCTCGCTGGAGGCGGCGTAGAAGTTGTCCGGACGCATGCCCAGCAGCCCGCCGCCCTGGGTGGCGAAATCTTCGGGGGCGGTGTCCGGCGCGAACACACCCTTGACTACCGAACGTCGGGTCAACAGGCCCATGGGCACGGTAAGTGTGTGAGCGACCCAGCGTCGCAGCCACGCCGGCCGCACCGCCAGCGACCAGAACACCAGCGGCAAAGTGGGTTGGGGATGGGTCAGCGGCGCCACCAGCACCAGGCCCGAGACTGCAGAGGGATGATCCAGGGCCAGGGCCAGGGAGATCGCCCCGCCCAAGGAATGCCCCAGTACCAAAGGTTTATCCAGGCCCAGCACATTGATAAACGCCGCGATTTGCCGCGCCTGGGCCGGCAGGTCTGCTGCCGTGCCTTTATGACGGGTGGAATAACCCGACCCCGGACGGTCCAGGGTGATCACCCGAAAATGCTCACGCAACTGGCCGGACAAGGCATAGGTCAGGTTGCGACTGCTGCCCATCAAGCCGTGAATCATCACCAGCGGTGGGCCCTTGCCCTCTTCTACATAATGAAAGCGCTCGCCATCGACCTCCACAAAGCGCCCGTTGATGGGGACAGCGGCTTCGATGCGCCGTGTCATCCAGGCGCTGAAGCCCCATAACACCGCACTTGCGCCCGCCGCAGCGGCAACCCACTCCACAGCCATAGCTCGGTCCTCTGCATCCCTGCTGCTGGCGACCCGACCGGAATTGGTCAAGGCCTCAGCCACCGTCCAGACCCTGGACCTGAACCTCATGCATGCCGTGCTCGTCCGTCGGACAAGGGGTGCATACCAAACATGGTCCTAGCGTAGGCGATATTTTCAGGTAGATTATTTAAAATCTTTTTTAAAATAATTAATTCAATTTTCCTTTGCAATGGTGTTTTATCTAAAAGACAAAACAAAAACAGGAGCACATCCGATGCCCATCAAGGACAGCCTATGAATGCCCACAGTGAATCCATCGACATCGCCATCATCGGCTCGGGCTTCGCCGGCCTGTGCATGGCGATCAAACTCAAGGAAGCCGGGTTCACCGACTTCTTTATCGCCGAGCAGGCCGACACCCTCGGCGGCACTTGGCGGGACAACCACTACCCAGGCTGCGCCTGTGACGTGCAGTCCCATGTGTACTCGTTTTCCTTTGCGCCCAACCCGGACTGGACGCGGCAGTTCGCGCCGCAGGCGGAAATCCGCGCCTACCTGGAGCAATGCGCCAAGCGCTTCGAATTGGCGCCTTACCTGCGTTTCAACAACGGCCTTGAGCGCGCAGTGTTCGATGAACAGCAGCAACGCTGGCAATTGAGCTTCAGCAATGGCCGGCACGTGAGTGCACGGGTGCTGGTATCGGGCATGGGCGGCCTGTCGCGCCCGGCGTTGCCGCAGATTCCAGGCCTGGACAGCTTCAAGGGCAAGAGCTTTCACTCGCAGCAGTGGGACCACGACTATTCCTTGAAGGGCAAGCGCGTGGCAGTGATCGGCACCGGCGCCAGTGCCATCCAGTTCGTGCCGCAGATCGCGCCGCAGGTGGCCCACCTGGACCTGTTCCAACGCACGCCGCCGTGGATCATGCCCAAGCCTGACCGGACGATATCGCCCTTCGAGCGCTGGTTGTTCAGGCACCTTCCTTTCACCCAGCGCCTGGTGCGCAGCGCCTTTTACTGGGCGCTGGAAGGTCGCGTGGTGGGCTTTGCCCTGCACCCACGGCTGATGAAAATGGTGCAGAAAATCGCCCTGCGCCATCTGCACAAACAAGTCGCCCGCCCTTCCCTGCGCAAGACCCTGACGCCGGACTACACCATCGGCTGCAAGCGCGTGCTGATCTCCAACGATTATTACCCGGCGCTGTCGCGCAGCAATGTCGAGGTGGTCACCGAGCCCGTGCTGCGCGTCGAAGCCGACGGCGTGATCACCGCTGATGGCATCAAGCACCCGGCCGATTGCCTGATCTTCGGCACCGGCTTCCAGGCCACCGATCCCCTGCCTCGGGACTGCATCATCGGGCGCGACGGGCTGGACCTGATGGACGCCTGGCACGACGGCGCCCACGCCTACAAGGGCACTACGGTGCCGGGTTATCCCAACCTGTTTTTGATCGTCGGGCCCAACACCGGCCTGGGGCACAACTCGATGATCCTGATGATCGAGGCGCAGGTGACCTACATCCTCGACGCCCTCAGGCAGATGCAGCGCGAGCGCATCGCCACGGTGGACGTCAAGCCGGCGGTGGAACAGGCCTACAACCGTCAACTGCAAGACCAGCTCAAGCGCACCATCTGGAATACCGGCGGTTGCCAGAGCTGGTACATCGACCCGCGTACCGGCAAGAACACCACCCTGTGGCCCGGCTCGACATGGCGCTTCAAGCAAGTCACGCGACAGTTTGCGCTCAAGGACTATGTAGTCGATCGGTTACCGCTCCATACGCCCGCCCATCCGGCAACGGCGCCCCATTCCACCGCAGAAGGCAGCCTGTCATGAAGTCATTCAACGGTCGCGTGGCGGCCATCACCGGCGCGGCATCCGGCATGGGCCGTTCATTGGCCCTGGCGCTGGCACGGGAAGGTTGCCACCTGGCACTGGCGGACAAAAACGCCTCGGGCCTGGAGCAAACTCTGACGCTGATCAAGACCTCCACCCTGTCCCCGATCACGATCACGACCCAGGTGCTGGACGTGTCTGATCGCCAGGCCATGGAACAATGGGCGGCTCGCTGCGTGGCGGAGCACGGCCGGGTCAACCTGGTGTTCAACAATGCCGGAGTGGCGCTCTCCAGCACAGTGGAAGGTGTGGACTATGCCGACCTGGAGTGGATTGTCGGCATCAACTTCTGGGGTGTGGTCCACGGCACCAAGGCATTTCTGCCTTACCTGAAGGCCAGCGGCGATGGCCATGTGATCAACACCTCCAGCGTGTTCGGCCTGTTCGCCCAACCGGGGATGAGCGGCTACAACGCCACTAAATTCGCCGTGCGTGGTTTCACCGAAGCGCTGCGCCAGGAGCTGGACCTGCAACGCTGCGGCGTGTCCGCCACCTGCGTGCACCCCGGCGGTATTCGCACCGACATCTGCCGCAGCAGCCGCATCGACGCGAACATGACCGGCTTCCTGATCCACAGCGAGCAGCAAGCCCGCGCCGATTTCGAAAAACTCTTCATCACCGATGCCGACCAGGCCGCCAAAGTCATCCTGCAAGGCGTGCGCAAAAACAAACGCCGCGTGCTGATCGGCCGCGACGCGTACTTCCTCGACCTGCTCGCCCGTTGCCTGCCCGCGGCCTATCAAGCGTTGGTGGTGTTCGCCAGCAAGCGCATGGCGCCCAAGCAACCCAGACCGGTCTTTGAAACCAACGACGAACCCCGTCTCTGAACAGGAGCACGCACTATGTTGCCTATCCGCCGCGACGTCCGTTTTGCCCTGCCCGCCGAGCGCATCACCAACTGGCACGAACAGGGCCCGTTCATCACGCATTTTTTCAATGCCCTGTCGCTGCTGTTTCCCCAGGGCGAGCTGTTTTTCATGGACAGCGTGCGCCACTACCGCCAGCGCGTAGAGGACCCGGCGCTGAAAAAAGAGATCCAGGGGTTTATCGGCCAGGAGGCCATGCACAGCCGCGAACACGTGGCCTACAACGACCTGATGCAAGCGGCAGGGCTGCCGGCCCACACCCTGGACGGTCGCCTCAAATTCATCCTCGACCTGCAGAAAAAACACTTCCCGCCGGCGTTCAATCTGGCGATTACCATAGCCCTTGAGCACTACACAGCGATGCTGGCGGAAATCCTGCTCAGCGACCCGTCACGCTTCGGCGATTCACTCAAGGGATACCAGCAGATGTGGTACTGGCACGCCCTGGAAGAAACCGAACACAAGGCCGTGGCGTTTGACGTGTGGAACACCGTGATCAAGCCAGGGCCCAAGCGCTATCTGCTGCGCACCGGCGCCATGCTGACCACCACGGTGTTCTTCTGGCTGGTGGTGCTGGATTTCCACGTGCGCCTGTTGATCGCCGACCGCAAGGCCGGTGGGCACCTCAAAGGCTTCTGGCGCATGCTGAAATTTCTGTATGGCCCCAAAGGCGTTTTCCCACGCATGCTGCGGCCGTGGTTGCACTACTTCAAACCCGGTTTTCACCCTTGGGACCACGATAACCGCGCGCGCCTGGCGGGTATCGACGATTTGATCGAGGACATCGAACAGACCCAGCGGGGTTACTAGACCTGCGCCAAGGTTTCACGCTCGCGCACAAAGCCTTCCAACTGATCGCCCGGCAGCGCCTTGCTGAAATACCAGCCCTGGATAATCAACTCGGGGCCGGTGTTCAGGAAGGCTAACTGCTCGGCGGTCTCCACGCCCTCCACTACCACGCCCAGGTTCAGCGCTTCACAGAAACGCAGCATGCCGGTCAGTACCTGGGCGCCTTTGGGGTCGTGCTGGGCCACCACAAAGCTGCGGTCGATCTTGATGAAGTCCACCGGAAACTGGTGCAGGTAACTCAAGGCTGAAAACCCGGTGCCAAAGTCGTCGATATAAACCTTGGCGCCGATGGCCTGCAATTTACGGATGTTCTGGCGCGTGGCCGGGATATCGCTGATCAGCGCATCTTCGGTGATCTCCACCGATACCTGCCCGTGAGCCTGGGCGAGGATTTCCACCAGGCGCTCGCCATAGGCGGCATCGGTCAGGGTGGCGCTGGAGATATTGATGGTCATCGGCAGGGCAAAGCCGACTTTTTGCCACTTCTGGTACTGACGAACCGCCTGGGACGCCACCCACACATCCACGTCCGGCATCAAGCGCGCCTGGGCCAACCATTGCAGGAACTCCCACGGCGAATGCACCGTGCCCTGGGCATCGCGGGCGCGCATCAGCGCTTCGCAGCCGGTACACAGGCCGGTGCGGGTCGAGACCTGTGGCTGGAATTCGAGGTAGAACTCGTAGTCGCTGATCTGCTGGATATGGCTCAGCTCATTGGCCTGGCGCGCAAAGGTCTTGTGGGACACCAGCACCGGGTCCAATTCACGTAGCCGGCCTTTTTCTTCAAGGCCACGGAAGGTCATGTCCAGGGATTTCAGGTAAACCGTGCCCCCTTCGGCGGCCTGACGATGGATTGCACGTACGTAAGGCGCGTACACCAGGGTGCCCAGGGCCAGTAGCGCGACTTGCAGCACCACTGCCGCCAGATCACCGTGGGTACTCAGGTAGGCGTTGAGCAATATCGGAGAGGTGAACGGCACGCTGGCTACCGCCGGGGATACCCACCCCCACCCCACCACGGTCAGCGCTACCATTGCGTTCAACGCGGGCACCACCAGAAATGGAATGAACAAACGTGGATTGAGGATGATCGGCAGCCCAAACAGCAGGACTTCACTGACGTTGAACAGTGAGAGCGGCAGACTCGCCACAGCCAGCAGGCGCATGGACTGGCTCTTGGAAAACAGCAGGATGGCCACCAGCAAACACAACGCGCCGCCCGAGCCGCCGATAAACGCAAAACTGCCCAACAGGCCGCTGTTGAGCACATATTTAATCGGTTCACCGGCGGCCAGCGCGGTGCCGTTGAGCACCACGGCCTGGTCCAGGACGTCGAACAGCGGCTGCATGGCGTACACACCGTGAATCCCGAAAAACCACAACAGCGAGTTCATCAGGGTGACAAACAAACCGCTGCCGTAGGGCGACGCCAAGGCTTCAATCACCTGCGGCCCCTGCAACTGCGCCACATAGGGAATCTGCAGCAATAGGGAGAGCAGCGCGACCAGCGCCAGCGCGGTGATCGCTCCCGGCACGACCATATTGATCGTACCCCGCAGGTTGTGCCCTACCAGGTCTTCATTGATCAGACGGGTCCAGCGATAGCGGCACAGCCAGGCCATGGCCGGCACATTCAGCAGCGGGGAGGCAATGGCGATAAACAGAACGAACGTGGCGCAAGCGCGGGGGTATTCACGCAGGATAAAAGTCGCAATCACCACTTGGGCCAGGCACAGGAACGCCACCGGTAGCTGTGGCAGGCGGTATTGGATCGCGAGCATGTAACCGATGGAGGCCGCTACCAGCAGCGGAATCACGGAACTGATCTGATTGTGCAGCCCTGCGAAGAAGGCCACCACCTGCGGATCGAACCCCAGCACCCGCGCACATTCGGACAGGATCAGAAAACTCGCCGACACCAGCAGGCACGGCAGGATCCACAGCAGCCCTTCGCGGATTGCGCGCAACGACTCGGTGCTGGCCAAAGCGGCCAGGCGCTGGGTAAAGAAAAGTTTGAACAGCGTTTGCGCCATGACCCGTCCCTCAGCCCATCGCCGTCTGCCCCTGGAGGGCAGGACCCGAAATACCGGGGCTAACGCTACACGTCCTGGCACCGGGAGCGAAAGCCTTTTGCCATGTCTCGGCGTGAAATTTCAGCACTGTTTTCAATTGTTGGATTTTCTGGCCTGGGCCACGCCCGGAATCTGCTTCAATACCCGTTATCTCTGTGCTCAATTCGCACAAAACTCGCATCGGGCCAGAACAACGAAGCCTGATCCCAACTGATTTGGAGCATGCCCTTGTCAACACCTGGCGATAATCACCAGCTCGCGCTGGACCGTTTCTTGAACGAGCACCCCGACATAGCCGCAGAACTGAACACGTTGAACCCGCTGGCAGCCCAGGCCAAAGGTGAAACCCAAGCCCAGTACCGCGCCGAACGGCTGCATGAAGCCTTCGAAGCGGAAGCGGAGCGCCAGGGTTTGTTTGCCTGGGAGTTGACACTCAAACTCACCGCAGACACCCCGCAAGCCTTTGAGGCCCAGCGCCTGGAAGTGCACAAGGAAGTGGCGCAGATGGCCGGACTGAGCTGGGTGGAATACTGCCAACTGCATGACTTGGCTGGCTGATACGCCCACTAAAGAAACCACGAGCGCCGCCGCCCATTGATGGCTTCGCACAGTTCGTCGACCGAAATCGTTCGCTGCTCAGGGTCCGCCGCCAGCGCAGAACGCAACGCCGGCCAGCAATGCCTGGGCAAGTGTCGGGGCCTGGGCACAGGCTTTTTCAACTGCCCCCCATCGGGACGGCTTCCCTGGGCCAACTCATAGATCACGCAGGCAGCGCCATACAGGTCGGCCCTGGCGGAGAGGTTTCCACCCGCCACCAATTCCGGCGCCGCATAGGCGGGTGTCCAGGCGTTCAAACGGCTGCGGCTCAAGGCCGGCAGCCCCGCAGCCTGCTGCACCTGCGCATGACCCAAACCAAAATCGAACAAGCGCACGCCCTGCTCGCCCACCATGATATTGGCGGGTTTCACATCGCCATGCAGCACGCCCTGCTGGTGGGTATATGCCAGTGCTTCCAGTAGTTGCATCGCGATGGGTTGCAACTCAGGCCACGGCAATCCATCCGGATACGCCTGGAGCCGTCGATCCAACGTCATACCGTGCAGCAATTCCATGGTGAAGAACGCAACCTGACGCAGGCTGTCGACCTCGAAGGCAAAGGTCCTGACCACGTGATCGTGGCGCAGGCTTCGAGTCAGGGCGAACTCGCTGTACAGCAAGACATGACCATCGCAAGATCCGGCAAGCGTATCGCTCAACAGCTTCAATGCCACCCAGGCGCTGGGTTCGCCAAACGCCTCGTGCAGCAGGTCGCGGGCACGGTAGACAACCCCCATACCGCCGGAGCCCAATACCCGTTCAAGGTGATAACGCCCGGCAAGCAGGTTCGGCGGGCCGAAGGTCGCGCTCATGGCTGGACCACCACAGCGGTCAGGTCATCCCGCGCCGCGCCGCGCAACACTTGGGCAAACAACCGATCCACCGCCTGTCGGGGCGTCCCCAGACTCAGGGCGTTGCCCAATTCGCCATGACTGAGCCCCTGATACAAACCATCGCTGCACAACAAAAATACGTCCCCCGGCTGGGTGCCGAGTTCCAGCACTTCCAGGCTCAAGGGCTGCCGGCCGCCAATGGCACGGGTCAAGGCCCGGGCGTGCGGATGAGCCTGAGCCTGTTCCAGGCTCAGTTGCTGCGTGTCCATCAACTGCTGCAACCGGGAATGGTCCCGCGACAACTGGTACAAGCGTTGACCGCGCCACAGGTAGCAACGGCTATCCCCCACCCAAATACAGGCGGCGCGATTCCCATCGAGCAACAGCGCAACCACGGTGCTGCCCATGATGCCCTCGGCGGTTTGTTGCAACGCCCGTCCCATCTGAGTATCGAGCCATCGCAGGCAACGCCGCACGGCCTCGACACGTTCATCAAGACAGCCCTGGCCGGGTAATGAAGCCAGGCTGTTGATGACCCACTGGCTCGCCCTATCCCCGGCCCGATGGCCACCCATCCCGTCGGCTACCGCCCAGAAACCGTGCTGGGGGCAGTCGAGGAACGCATCCTCATTGCGCGAACGCGCGTTACCCCGCAGCGTTCGTCCGGCGCTGTCCCTCTGGATATGCAGCTGCCTCACAATTGCTCCGGCAGACGGAACGTGCGCCACGTCGCCAACTGAAACGGGCCTGGGTGGCGTTGGCTGGTGAGCAGGAAGTTGGCGCGCAGGCCAGCCAGATCGGCCTTGAGCAGGTGTGCATCCCGGCCGCTTGCAGGCTCGCTTTGCATCAGGTCGAAAAACCGGAATAACGACCAGGGGCCGGTATTTTTTTCAATGCCCAGCGGCCGCTCCGCGCCCCGCTCCAGCACCAGGCTGCTGCGGCCATTGTCTGCGTCATTTGGCCAATGAAACGCCATCGGCACGATCGGGCCATGACGGTATTCAAGGTGTTGCCCACCAATGCTCAGAATCGCGCGGCTGACGGCCTGATCCAGACTGTAGGGCGCCAGCGTGAAGCGGACCGCCCAGTCCCCCTGTTCTTCAGTAAAAAAACCATGTCGAATCATCTGGGCCTTTGTCAGTTGCTCCAACAGCGAGCGCGACAACGGCAGGCTCCGGCCATCCAGGTTACGCAGGCGATAGCGGCCACCCTCGGCACCGACAAAGGGCCGCAGGTAGCTGTCGTAAAAGCGCGCCATGCCTCCACGAGGTTTGAAAAACTCCTGGAAATCGCCCAAGGCAACGTCGCTGCCGGCGTGGGCACTGAACGGGTAGCGGCGCTGAATCGCCTTGGCGTAAAACCCATACACCTCAGTTTGATAGCGTTGATTGACATGCACATAGGCGTCATCAAGCAGCAGTCGCCAGCTCTCATCGGCAATGTCGCCAAACCAGCCCTTGAAAGGTTGCGGCAGGCGCACTGCAGCATCACGCACACGGCCCAGCAGCGGCTGCTGCCCTTCCATGCGTTGCTTGACCAGCTTGAACGCTGCCTGCTCCGGCGCGCCCTCGCGGTTCAGTGCCGCCAATTGCAGCTGCCATTCATCCAGCAGTCGCAACGCCTGCATTAGTTCAGCGCCTGGGTTCTGCTCGGCATCCAGCAACTGATGCAAAGGTTCGAATCGCCGCTGCAAAGCACGTCGCGCAGAATCAGAAGCCGCCGGTACCGACAGCTGGCTGGTCAGCACACTGGACGCCGCCTCTTGAACCGCCTCCCCCATTGCCTGAAGACGATCGCTGGCCGCCGACAAGCGGGTGTTCTCTCGCACCTGCTGCAACAGTTGCACCAGCGGTGATTGCACTGACGCCAATCCGGCAAGCCCATCGGCATGCTGCCGGAGGCTGTCGCTGCGCTGCAGGCTGATCCGCCCCAGGGCCTGGCTCCAGGCATCCGCGTACTCGCTGAAATAGCGTTGTTCCAACTCCAGCATCAACTGGCGCAAATCCATGGCGCTCAGATCGCCGGCCTCCCCAAGCACCCAGTTATCCTGGGCGATTGCGTTGACCAGACGGGGACCGTGTTTTTCAAAATAGTGCACGTACCGTTTGGTGTAGAAGCCCGGTATCGGCTGGTCGACAGCGGTGAGGCCCAGCCCTTCTGGCAGACGATGGGGCTCCAGGCTCCTGGCCTGGTCTCGCAGCACCCGATAGACCACATCCGCCAGCGACTCACCTCGTAACGCCTGCCGGGCCTGAGCCACCAGCTCGGTGTTCAGGGGCGCCTGGAAGGGTTGTTCAAGCATCCGCGAGAGATGTTCGTTCAAGCGGCTCTGCGTCGAAGCCTCCCCGGCATACCGGGTGGACCAGTGACCGGCCATGTGCTGTGCCAACCAAGTGGTATCGCGCCGCTCCCGCAGGTTAAGCATCAGGTAGGCCCGCAGCATGTCCAGCAGCCTCTCGCGATCATCAAGACTGGTGCGCACCTGTTCTTCGAGCAACGAGGTCACCTGCGGTAGAAACTGCTGGTGCAGCGCCTCTTCATAGGCACTGATCAACGGTGCACGGCTCACCTCGCCTTGATACAAGCCGGCCCTCTCCGTCCAGCGAGCCTCTCCCACCGACGGAAATACACGGGTCGCGGCCAACAGACCGTCCAGCAAGGGCAGCAACGTCAGGGTTTGGTCTGCGGCGGACGGACCCGGTGGCGGCGAGTTGACCAGTTCCGCCAGCTGCATCAAACGCTGGTGGTTGACCCCATAACTGTGTGCCCACAGGCCTCCTGCCCCGGTGATGACCAGTACGGCGGTCAACGCCAGCAACCCTTGGCGTTGACGGATGCGTCGGCGCTCCGGTGTCTGCAATCCCGCGAGATTGGCCTCGGCAAAAATCACTCGGTTGAACAGGCCCTGGACGAAGTGGGAGCGCCTGTCGTCAGTCTGCGCGCACGTCAGGTAAAACCCGCGCAATCCGTTGATACGCTGAAAGCGGTGCGCGGAGAACGCAGACTCCACAAACAGACACAAACGCTCACCGATCTGCGCAGCCTGCCGAGGAAAATCAAGCATCTGGCCACGACGCCCGGCATCGCGTTCCTGGTGCAAACGCGGGATCAGCTCCGCTGCAAGGCGTTGCAACAGCGCCTCGAACGCTTCGCGCACCTGGGTCATTTCGGTACCGGCGGCGCTGGTAGTCAGCCGCTCCCCCAGCAAGGTGTCGACGCTGTCGCCGTGGGATGCATCGAAGAACTCGGCGAAACCCGGCAACCGGTCTGCCTGGGTCAGCACCAGATAAACCGGCACGTCCACATGCAGCGTCTGCTGGATATCCTGCAAGCGGCTGTGTACGTGGCGCGCATGCAGGTCCAGGTCGCGCTCGTGGCTGCCTAGCAGTGTCTCTACCGCCAGCGTCACCACCACGCCGTTGAGCGGGCGCGCCCGGCACCGCCCTTTGAGCAAGCCCAGGAACGTCGACCAGCCGGCCCCATCGACTGCGCTATCAGGCTGGGCCAGGTAGCGCCCGGCACTTTCGACGAGTACGGCTGCGTCAGCCAGATACCAGTCAAAATACTGAGTTGCGCCCGGCGCCATCGCCCCGTCCCGATCCAGCGGGAACGGTGAGCCGCAGGCCGCCAGCAATTGGGACTTGCCACTGCCCTGTTGGCCGATCAACAGGTACCAGGGTAAATCGTTGCGCCAACGTTCACTGCGCTCACCATAACGGTGGGAGATTTTCAGCGCGTGCAACGCCTCCTTGAAACGGCCGCGTACATGCCGGCGCTCATCGTCAATCAACCCCTGGCGTTGATCGCGTGCCTGCTGTTCAGGTTGGTTGATCCGTGCGGTACGACGTGCGCCCACCACGACCATCGCCAATCCCCACAGCAGCAACAGGCCACAGATGCTCAGCAGGCGAGACGTAGCACCTTGCCAGAACCGGTGGTCGTCCACCGCCAGCAACGGCCCGAAAAACCACACCAGCAGCGCACTGGCCAACACGATAAGGAGGCTCCAGACCCAACTCTTGCGCAGCACTGTGCCCACGCCCTTGAAGAATGCGTTCATTCATTGCTCCCAGCGTTACAAGGACGACCGTGTCTGATCCGGCGCCAAAGGTTGAAAGGATTGCAGCACCGTCATGCGTTCAGTGCCCAGGACCCAGGCAAAACCTGAGTACATCGCCAGCAAACAGACCCATGTGAAGATCACGACCCGGGTAACGGAAATAATGCGCAAGCGTGCACCTGCCGCTGGGACAGTCGCCGTTGGCGCCGTCATCGATGGGCGATCACCACGCACGTGCCTGATCTGTCGGTATAAACCATCGCGCACGGTTTCCAGCTGCGACCCTCCACGATCCAGGACCCGGTATTTACCTTCAAAACCCAATGACAGGCACAGGTACATCAGCTCCAGCATGGCCAGGTGCTTGACCGGATCACGGGACAGGCGCTCCAGCAGTTGGAAGAATTTCTCCCCGCCGAACGTTTCATTGTGAAAGCGGCTCAGCAGGCTGGTCTTCGACCAGTCACTGCGATTGCCCCACGCGGTCGTCACCACGGCTTCGTCAATCACGCTGCAGAGCACATAACGCGCCGACATGACCTGACTGTTTTCTGCGCCCTGGTACAAGGCACGTGTTTCAAACGCGGTAATTCCCGAGGACAACCGGTCGTTGAGGCTCTGCAGGCTTTCCCGTCCGGCGTCGCTTTTGAGCTGAACCACCTGTGACAGCAGTTCCCAGGCGGCGGCCACCAGAGTGTTGGGCCCTATATTGAAGCTTTGTACCCCTTGCTGGCCGGCGGTATAGATCATCCGGTCTTCCAGGTGTTCGAAGCGCGGGGGCGTGGGGAAATCCGTCAACGCCACGTGCGCCGGGGCGCGGCCATCGCGGTCAAGCAGCACGGTTTTTTCGTCCTGCGGGTATTCACTGTCCATAGTCATGGCGTTCAGTTCCTAATGGCCCAGAAGTTGAGTTCAAGTTCGGCAAACTCGCCGCTGGCATGAAAGGCAAAACCACCGGATTGCTCCAACTGCGTGATGTCACGGGCGCCGAGTTCGAGCATGAAATAGGTCTTGCCGGCGTGAAATGGGATCTGTCGCGGCGCTACCGGCAATGGCTTGACCTTGATACCGGCCAAGTGCAGGTTGACCAGCTCGCGGATCCGCTCCACCGGTCCGATCTTGAGGTGCGCAGGCAGGCGGTGGCGCAATTCATCCGAATCACACTGAGCGGTCGCCGCCAGAATGAACGTGGCCGTGCCCAGCAATTTGAGGTCACTCACCGGGCACACCAGCACACCGTACTGACGCTGTTGCAACACCAGCTCAATGGCATGTTGCTCCAGCACCGACGACAGCACCCCGCGCACGCCCGCCATCAGGCCGCGAAAGCTCGCGGCCTGGTCACAATGCCGGTAATACCCTTCCAACTGCGCACGTTTGCTGTCGGTGGCAAACGTGGACAACTCGCCGAGAACCGACAGCAACTCTCGATACAAGGCTTCCGGACGCACCTGCGTCTGACCCAGGTAGTGCCGCAATACCAGCTCCGTGCGATTGATCAATTGCAGCATCAGAAAATCGCCGACTTGAGCGCCCGATGCTCCACCATTGCCCTGGATGCGTTCGGCAATCGCATCCCCTCGGGTCGCGAGCAGGCTGAGTACTTCCTTGATGCATGACGATACGTAACCTGACTGCTGCAGATAGATGAATGTCGGTACAAAATCCGTGTCCAGCCGCACGCCGCCCTCAGGGGTCGAGTCCAGCACCTGGGCAACCTGAAGCTTCACATGGAGCGGGTCACTGGATTGCTCTCCCAGGAGCAATCGCAGGTCCGGCCGTGCGCAGTTGATCCGACAACGGGACTCGACTCCGGCGTTGGAGTCACCGATCTCCGACTCACAACTGACGTAACGTGCCAGCACTTCGCTTTGCTCTTGCCTGCGCACTTCTATCTGATTACCGATGACCAACGGCAACGCGAGGAACACCGGTTGCCCGCCTGTGTTGGCGGGCACCTGCAATACCAGCGGCGCCATCGCTGCGTTCAGCTCGAACAGGCTGCCATCAGGGAAGACACCACTGGCTTGATTCACGACCACTTTGCCCATGTTGAGGTACTGCACGTCGACCTCCAGACTCAGGAATCCCCAGCCATCACTGCCGAGCAAGCGGGTACGGTTGAGCTGCTGATGGTAATAGCGGTCGTTGTGCTGCAAATGCTGGGGACGCAGCAGCATGCCTTCCTGCCAGATGACTTTATGAATTTCCATTTCAATCTTCCCTCCTGCTGGTTCGGATACCCGACTCGTCAAGAATCAGGTCCGCCCGTGTCAGCCGTTGCCGGGTCACGGGAAGCACAAACCGCCACTGCACGTGGGGCAGATTTCGATAGGCAGCCAAAACGCCGATATAACGACTGTGTGGTTCGACACTGAGCTTGAGCGCCAGCTGTTCACCAGGGCGCAGCTCCAGCTCTTCGCCATTGACCCAGTCCTTGGGTAATGACTGCTCGGCGCGACTATAGAGACTGAAGAAATCAGCATTTTCGAACGCCACCGGATGCCGTAGCTCAATCAGGTGCACAACCACTGGCGACGGACGACCGTGCAGATCCGGGTTGACGGATTCGCTGGCTGCCAACGTCAGATCCAGCTTGGTCAAGGTGGAAATGGGTGAGACGCCGGCGCAACCGGCCAACAGCCCCAGAACGACAAGCATTGATACAAAAGGGATTCGATACATGACCATCATCCTGAGCAAGTCGTAAGCAACGTGGAGACAAGGCGCACCTGCTCTTTGTAGGCGTTGGAAAAATCGTTGCGCAACAGATGTTCGCCCGAGGCGGCCTCATCGTTCAGCCGCCGATGATGAAGTTGGTAAGCCCGCCAATGAGCACCGTCGGTAGAGAACCTGCGCGGCTTACCTTGGCGTTCGAAGCACAGCAGCAGATGGTCGGGTGCAAACGCCGCCAGCGCACCCCGCATGGCGGCGCGGCAGGCCACAACCAAGGCGAGTTGATGGATTTGGATCTCCCGGCATACCTCGGCAACCGCCAATTCGGCCGAACGCTGGCCTACCTCGGCGCTGCTCAAAAGCGACGCCAAGGTGGCCTGTATATCGGGGCAATCCTTCAGGGGATTGGGGCCTTTGAGCGGCGACGTGGCCCAATCCAGATTCAATTCACTGTTGAGTTCATCGCGGGTTCGCAGGCTCTGCTGCAAGCCTTCGATAGATTGCCTGCACAGCCCCGCCACCTTGATGGCCATGGCTTCGCGACCCGCCGTGTCGAGCGCATCCATATCCATGCCCAGCGCTTCACCGAATTGCGCCCAGAAGACTTCCGTTGCTGGCGCAGCCACCGCAGCGGGTTGAGTACAGGCCTCGCGTGTGCCGGGCTCGGCCCATCTCGGCACGATCATATGATCGCGCTCTACCGCGCCGTGAGAAAACGTGCCGCCCGGCGCCTGCGCCGCAGATCGCCAGGTGTCTGGTTCTTCGCACGACGTGCTGTTCGAGGGGTCGTGCTCCAACACCTGCAACGGGTCCAGCCCGAGGAAGGCATCGTCAGGAATCGGGTCAGTGCTGGCAAACGCTCGCCGGTCCCGCTTCGAGAGCTGCCCCGTCAAGCCTGCGCGAATATCCATCGAGCCGACTTGATAGACATCACCTTCGCTGATCAGGCGAGCCTGGCCCTTCAGCAAACGCTCGGTACTTCCCGACACACCAATCCCGTTGCTACTGATATCGGTGAGAAAGTACTGGCCGCCTCGGTAACTGACCAAACCATGTTGACTGGAGAGCAAACGGCTGGGGTCGGGGATGACCCAGTCACAACCCGAGCCACGGCCGATCACGCCACCGACGCCGTCAAAAACCTTGCCGGCAGGCGGTTCACCGTCCGTGGTATTGCACACCTCTAACACTAACTGCATGGCAGGGTTCCCCAGTTCAATGGCCGCGACGGAGCGCATGGGGATCACCCAGCGGACGGTAGTCGGCATCATCAAAAACGTAATTGGCGTTACAGCCGCCCAGTAAACACAGTGCAAGCGCCAGGGCTTGCCATGGACGAACAGGCATCAGGTATCTCCACGAAAAGTAAGGCCGGCGACGGCGCAAAAAACCCACATATTCTGCATTCAGCACTCTCCCTGGGCGGCGCCACAGGGGATGTTCAGGCGTGCAAGGCGATAGAGCAGCGTGCGACGTGCAACCCCCAGTTCGTGGGCGGTACGGGTTCGATTGCCACGGTTTTTGCGCAGGCAATCGATCAGGAACACCCGTTCAACTCGCTCCAGCCGCTGACGCAACGTTGCATCCGCCGCCGTAGCCTCAGGCACTGGCGCGAGAGATAGATGTACCGGCAAGATCACGCTGTCGTCACAAAGCAATACAGCGCGCTCCACCAGGCATTTAAGTTCGCGGACATTGCCTGGGAAGGCGTGACTCGACAGTTGATCCAGGGCTGCGCTGGACCACTCCACCGCAGTACGGCCCAGCGCGGTACAGGCGATTTGCGCGAAATGTCGCGCCAACAGCAACACGTCGCCCTCCCGTTCACGCAAGGCCGGAAGCTCGATAGGGAATTGGGCCAACCGGTAATACAGGTCCTGGCGAAAACTGCCTTCGGCCACCATCGCCGCAAGGTCACGGTGGGTCGCCGCGATAATGCGCACATCGACCTTATGCGCAGCGCTGGCGCCCAACGGACGGATTTCTCCTTCCTGCAAAACCCGCAGCAGCTTGGCCTGCAGCGACAGCGGCATGTCGCCGATTTCATCAAGGAGCAACGTGCCTCCGTCCGCCGTATCGAATAGCCCGGCGTGGTTGCGCTCGGCGCCAGTGAAGGCGCCTTTGCGGTAGCCGAACAACTCACTTTCCAGCAGGCCTTCGGGAAAGGCGGCACAGTTTTGCACCACAAAGGCTTTGTTTTTGCGCGGCCCTGCCCCATGGATGGCCCGCGCCACCACCTCCTTGCCGGTGCCCGTCTCGCCGCGCAGGAGCACGGTATAGGGTGTGTTCAGTACCTTGCCGATCAAGCGGCAGGTTTCATCCATGGCCGCGCTCTTGCCGATCAGCCCATACACCGTACGCGGTATCGGCATGCAAACCTGGGCGCCGCCGGGCGCGGGGCGCATACGCCGCAACAAGGCAAGCTGGCTCAAGGCGAAGCTGCCCAACTGGCCCAACGAAGAGGCATATTCCTGCAAGGACACCGGATGCTGGCTGGCGCACAGCAACACGCCGGCAACGGTTTTGCGCCGACCGAACAACGGTACGCAGCACAACGACCGCCATGGCATTGCCACTGCCGGCAAAAACCCGCTTTGGTACACGCTACCAGGCAGATCTTCCAGGCTCAGTGGACGGCACTGGCTGAGGACATAGTCCAACAACTGCTCTTGCTGGAAGTCAGGTCCGCAAGCCTGATTACACGGGGATAATGCTCCAGGCAAATGCTGGGCAATCAGGTCGAGTCGACCCGTCGCCTCATCGCGCCAATACAACTGGCTGAGTTCACATTGACTCAGTTGCGCAGCCGCCGCGACGCACAGGTCCGGCAACGTACTCTCATCACTGTCGATCCCCATCCGGGTGATCCAGGCCAGCAACGCATCGGCATAGGCCAGTGGCTGGGGTAATTGGGCGAATGCACTGTTCATCATCGGCTGAACTCGCATACCGGCTGCCCGTCACCATCCAGGCGTGCATGAACCCTCGACAGAGACTCACCGATGGTCATCGCTTCCAGCAGCCGATCGACCATCTGTGGCAACAGGTGGATCTCGATCCATTGGTCGATATACCGTGCCCCGCTGTCGCTATGGGAGCAACGCTCGGCCATATGAGCAAGCAGTTCAGTTGCGTAGCTGAATACCAGCTTGCGCGACTGCAATCTTCGCCCCAACTGGTCGAGCTTGAGCCTTGCCAGGTCATGCAATACATCACCCGCGACCGGGTAATAAGGCACGACACGCATCCGGGCGAGCAGTGCTGGCTTGAAATAGTCGCGCAGCACGGGGCGGATTGAGTCTTGCAGCACTTGAGCGTCAGGCCGTTGGCCGCCTGCGCATAAGTCGACGATGCACTCGCTGGCCAGGTTGGAGGTCATCAGGATCAGCGTGTTGCGAAAATCGATTTCCCGTCCTTCACCATCATTGGCCAGCCCCTTGTCGAAGATCTGATAGAACAGATTCAACACCTCCGGGTCGGCCTTTTCGACTTCGTCGAGGAGCACCACCGAATAAGGTCGCTGGCGCACAGCCTCGGTCAATACCCCGCCCTCGCCGTACCCGATATAACCGGGTGGTGCGCCAATCAGCCGTGACAAGGCGTGCTTTTCCTGAAACTCCGACATGTTGAGGGTGGTGACAAAACGCTCGCCGCCATACAGCAAATCCCCCAGAGCCAAGGCGGTTTCGGTCTTGCCCACACCACTCGGGCCCACCAGCAGAAACACGCCGACCGGAGCATCGGCCTTGTTCAGCCCTGCCGCCACCGCGCGCAGGTTGCGATCCAGCGCCTGTACAGCAGGTTCCTGGCCGAGAATACGCGAACGCAGCGCATCGGCAAAACCGAGGACCGCTGCACTGTGTTCCAGGGACAGCTGTTCAAGCGGAATACCCGTCCAGGCGCTGATGACCTGCGCCACCATCCGCGGGCACACACGCACCGGTTCCGCCTGAGTTCGCTGTTCATGCCAGCGCTGTTCCAACGGCTGACGCTCGCTCTCGATAGCCGCCAATCGAAGGCTCAATGCGTGCATGGCCTGCTCATCCACAGGGAGCCCGGCGTCCCTGTCTCGACTCAGCGCCTCGCGCTGGCGCGAGCCTTCAGCCTGTTGGGTACTCAGGCGCTCCAATGCCTCGGGCGCTGTTACCTGGCTGATTCGCGCACGTGCGCAGGCGGTATCCAGCACATCCACGGCCTTGTCGGGCAGTTGCCGACCGGCGAGATAGCGGGCGCTCATCTGCGCGGCTGCGACGACAGCATCGTCACGGATGTACACGCCGTGACTGGTCTCATACGCCGGAACCAGCCCGCGCAGGATCGAGATCGCCTGCTCCACACTGGGCTCGCCAACCAGCACTGGTTGGAAACGTCGGGCCAACGCCGGGTCCTTCTCGAAATACTTCTTGTATTCCGACCACGTGGTGGCCGCGATGGTCCGCAACTCGCCCCGCGCCAGCGCCGGTTTGAGCAGGTTGGCCGCATCGCCGGCACCCGCCTGCGCACCGGCACCCACGAGGGTATGTGCCTCGTCGATAAACAGAATCACCGGCTTCGCAGAGGCGTTGACCTCATCGATCACGCCCTTGAGGCGCCGTTCGAATTCACCTTTGATACTGGCACCTGCTTGCAACAGGCCCATGTCCAGGGTCAGCACCCGCACATCCTTGAGCGGGTCAGGCACCTGTGAGTTGGCAATGCGCAAGGCGAGGCCTTCGACCACGGCGGTCTTGCCCACCCCCGCCTCACCGACAAGGATCGGATTGTTCTTGCGCCGGCGCATAAGGATGTCGATCAACTGGCGAATCTCAGCATCGCGACACAACACCGGATCGATGCGCCCTTCACCTGCCTGGCGCGTCAGGTCATGGGTAAAACGTTCCAGCAATGACTCGCCGCTGGTCACCGGCCTGATCTCGGGTACCTGGCTCAACGCAACATCGCGGACGCGCTGTGCGTCCAAACGGCTCAACAACGCCTGATAGCCACTGCCCGCATGCTGCAGTGGGTGGCGCAACAGCGCCAGTAACAGGGCGCCATGGTCCACTTCGGTCTGACGCAGTTCCAAATGCGCAACCAGCAACGCCTGTTGCAGCCATTGCACAAGCGCCAGGGCAAACACCGGATTACGCGACGCGCTCGTCTCGCCTTTGGGTTGCAGGGTGGCTTCCAGCTCGCCGACTTCAACCCCGGCATCGGCCAATGCCCGTTCCAGAAGCCCACCGCTATGCTCCAGCAGGGCCAGCAGCAAGTCTTCTACCAGTACCTCCCGTCCGCCCCGGGTAACGCAACGCTCGGCCGAGCGTTCCAGGTCTCGACGAACCCCGGGGCTCAGCGTCCGGATAAGTTGTTGCAGGTCTACATTCATCATAATCATCAGTCCCTATTGAGCATTGCTGGCCACAATGACCACACCGTCAGCGCACTCATGTGCCAGCCAACTGGTCCAACCCAGCCGACAGACGTTGTGTTCGCCGAGGTGCAGTGGCCTGATCTCGTCCCTGGCCAACACCAGGCGCAGGTCATATTCCAGTGGGTCTCGTGCGGTCAATCGCACCAACGAGCACAGTTGGGGATACTCCGGACCATTGGGCAAAAACCCATGAAAACGCCGCCAGTCCAGGCCCTTTACATGCACCCTGAACTTGCTGCTGCGGTCGGCGACCCGGCACCCCAATACCTGGTCCAACCCCAGCAAACTGTTGGCACCACCCAGCCGGTTTTGCTGCTCTAGAGCAATGCCAACCGTGCGCTCAACCCACTGCTCGATGTACACGCTGCTGTGCTTGAAGTAGTAACGCAGGACTGTCTCGATCAGGGCCGCCGAATGAGCCCGCAGGCTCAGCAGCCCCAGGTAAGGCAGCAACCGTTTGCAGTCCAACTGCGTCGCATCACGGATGTGCCTGCTCCCCAACCCCACCAGGGCAAACATCTGCTCGGAAAAGGCGTCGCTGGCTCCCGTCTGAAACCGCGCTCGATAGCGGTATTTACGCCAGATCGGCAGCATCAGTCGTTGCAGGCGGTGATGAAAAAGGTCCAGGAAATCTCGCGTCGTCGTACCGCCCACCCCTTCGGCAAATGCCTGCTCGCCATAAAACGCGGGCAATGGAGAGCCCGCACCGCATAACCCCAGCACGTTCAGGCGAAGACGCGCGTGCAACTGATCGCGCTCGACAAAAAACTCCAGCCGATCAATATCGTGACCGGGGAAACCAAGACCTGGGTTGGCCTGAAACTCCAACCGGTCATACAGCGCGTTGTCATCCAGCAACGGATGGGCATCACGCAGACGTTTGATCACCTGCAAAATCGCCTGACACAGCGAATACTCGCGAATGACACGGGACAGTTCGGTCAAAGCAGGGGCTGCTGGCCCATCCTGGGTGGCCATAGGTACACATCTCCTTGTGTGCTGATGACGCGTAGTTCATGGAAGGCATTGAGGCTGGCGTAAAGCGCGAAGAACTCGTTGAGCACCGACGCGAACACAAACACTTCGCCCGGCCCCAGGAAGCCGTGTGGATCAACGGTCAGGTCGATCCGCAATCCCCGATAGGGCATCCCACGGTGCAAGCGGTCGACGGCGGTATGGCTGATGGACTGCAACGCACCTAACCTGATCTGGCTGACCTTGCGTGCCTGTCGATCGTGATAACGCGGCAGGTCATAGGTTTCGAGGATCACCTTCAGCGCCTTGATATCGCTCAGTGACAGATAGTTGAGTGACATGTTGCTGATAAGGCGCCAGAGAAAGTCCTGATCCAGGGGCGGCGCATAACTCGCGGTCGGCACGCTGATATTGCGAAATGACAACCCCTCCGGTGTCTGCTCACAGGGTTGGTTGATCTCACCGGCCAGCAGTTGCCGAGGCAGGTTGTGATTGGTACAGGTCAGCTCGATCGACAGTGTTTCCTGTGCATGCCCGTGGCCGTTGCCCAGGCCCAGCCAGGTATCGAGTCCCGCGTGCTGTGTCGACTCGCGTTGGCGAATGCTGTAGCTGTTGGGCGCTGCCGATGCATCCGTATCGCCGTCATGCTCGAAGGACTCAAACGGTACGTAAGCCGCATACCCCAAGCCGCCAGGGCGCCAGCCCGTTACCTTGTCTACGGAAAACACGCTGGCGTTAGCGCGCGCATACTCGCCGGGAATCAGCAGGTATTCGTCCTGCTTGCCCTCAAGGCGAATCGGCACCGCATCATGCTGGAACAGGTTGACGATGGGCGTGCAGTACAGCTTCACGTTGTCCAGCGTAGGGCACTGCGTAGCCTGGCTCTGGGTGTGTAACCCGAAGCACAGCTTCACTCCGCAGATCTGCTTGAGTACGTCCTGGGGCAACTGCTGCAGCACATCCAGCCCTTGCACATCGACGAACAGGTATTTTTCCGGGAAAGCGAAATATTCCTGCAGGTGACGGTATCCGCGAAAGGTGTTCTGCGGGTAGGGAATCAGCGCATGCAGCTCGCAGAACCCCACCGGCTTCACCTGATCGGCGCCAACTCGCAGGCACACAGCCTGGCCATCCGCCCCCTTGATTGCCAGGCCATCGCAGCCGAATGGCTGCAACTCGATCCCGTCAACGTGGCGCAACAGACTCAGGTACAACCCCTGACTGACATAACGGTCTCCCGCCAGATGCAGGCGCACATGATCGAACGACCACTCACTGAAATTGCCCTCGGCACTCATCTCCAGACGCAGGCTCAACAGCGCCCGCTCGCCTTGGGGGCTGTAATCCAGTGCACTCAGTTGCAGTGGCAGGACCCGGGTGGCATAGCAGGTCCGAAAACGGCAGCGCTCGCCGTTGATCGCCGAGCTTTCCACGGGGGTGTCCCGTGGGACCATCACACCCGGCCCAACCTGCTTCAACGGATCAAACTGCAAGATGCTGAACGCCGGTGTCGGCCGCATGTAGTTGGGCCACAGCAGGTGCATCAAAGAGTGAGTCAGTTCAGGTAACTCATCATCCAGCTTCTGGCGCAGGCGACCCGTGAGAAAGGCAAAGCCTTCCAGCAGGCGCTCCACATCGGGGTCCTGACCAGCCTCGCCAAGGAACGGGGCAAGCGCAGGATTACGTTCAGAGAAGCGCCGGCCCAGCTGACGCAACGCACTGAGTTCACTTTGGTAATACTGGTTAAAGGACATCAGGCAACACCTCTACCTGCCCGGCATCACGCAGGTGCGCGGTGAACGCCACAGGCTGCGTCTCACCGGCTATGCGTAACGTGGCGTCGATGGCGAATGCCAAGGCCAGAGGATCATGACCACGCGGCAGTGCCCTCACGCGTACCTGCTTCAAGCGTGGCTCGTAGGCCCGGATAAATCGCTCGATCAACACGCGCGACTGGCTCAACGACTCATGCAGGCTGCGGTGCATATCATTGAGGTCCGGCATGCCGTAATCCGGCAGTGTCTGTACGCTGCCGGCACGGATGCTGAGCATTTTCCCCAAGTGAGCCGCAACGGATGTCACACCGTTTGCCGGGTCAGCCGCAGGCTGTTCAAGTCGCTCGAAAAGGCTTCTGTTGCGGGTCATCCCTTGGCCCCTGCTCATTCTTTATCGAGCTTGCCAACCAGGGACAGCGTGAAGTCAGCCCCCATGTATTTGAAATGCGGTCGCACACTCAGGTTGACGCGATACCAACCCGGCTCGCCCTCGACGTCACTGACCACGATGCGCGCGGCGCGTAATGGCCGTCGCCCACGCACTTCTGCGCTGGGGTTTTCCTGGTCGGCAACGTATTGGCGAATCCACTTGTTGAGCTCCAGCTCCAGATCGGTGCGCTCCTTCCACGAACCCAACTGCTCCCGTTGCAGGACCTTGAGGTAATGGGCCAGACGGTTGACCACCATCATGTAGGGCAGCTGCGTGCCCAGGCGGTAATTCAGTTCGGCTTCCTTGCCCTCGGCACTGATGCCGAAACTCTTGGGCATCTGCACGGAGCTGGCGGAGAAGAACGCGGCATTGTCGCTGCCCTTGCGCATCGTCAGGGCAATGAAGCCTTCCTGCGCCAGTTCGTATTCACGACGGTCGGACACCAGTACTTCGGTGGGGATCTTGGTTTCGATCTCGCCCATGCTGTGAAAGTGATGCAAGGGCAAGTCTTCCACTGCACCACCGCTTTGCGGGCCGATGATGTTCGGGCACCAGCGGAACCGCGCGAAGCTGTCGGTCAGGCGCGTGGCAAAGGCGTAGGCGGTATTGCCCCAAAGGTAGTGCTCGTGACTGTTCACCACGTTTTCCCGATACGCAAACGTCTTGACCGGGCACTCCAGGGGATCGTACGGCGTGCGCAGCAGGAAACGCGGCACGGTCAGCCCGAGATAGCGCGCATCTTCGCTCTGGCGCAAGCTCTGCCATTTGGCAAACTGCGGGCCTTCGAAGTGGTCCTTGAGATCCTTCAGGTCAGGCAGGCCGGTGAAGCTTTCCAAGCCGAAGAAGCCTGGCCCGGCGGACGCGATAAAAGGCGCATGGGCCATGCATGCCACGCTGGAGGCGTATTGCATCAGCTTCACATCGGGGGCGCTGGGAGACAGAAAATAGTTGGCAATGATTGCGCCCACAGGCTGGCCGCCGAACTGACCGTACTCAGCGCTGTAGATATGTTTGTAGAGCCCGGACTGGGTCACCTCAGGCGAGTCTTCGAAGTCATCCAGCAGGTCCTGGCGCGAAACGTTGAGCAGTTCGATCTTGATGTTTTCCCGGAAGTTGGTGCGGTCGACCAACAACTGAAGGCCCTTCCAGGATGACTCCAGGGCCTGGAACTGCGGATGGTGAAGAATTTCATCCATTTGCTGACTGAGTTTCTCGTCAATTTCAGCAATCATCCGGTCGACCAGGCGCTTCTTGACCGGTTCTGCGCTGTTCTGCGGCTTGATCAGCTCTTCGATGAATGCCGAGACGCCACGTTTGGCAATGGCGTAAGCCTCGTCGTCAGCACTCAGCAACGTTTGAGCAATGATGTGATCGAGAATGCTGGACTCGTCAGCGGTGTGTACAGGCAACGTTTTTTGCTGTGTGGTCATGGTGTCAGTGTCCTTTTACTGAAAATGCTCAGACGGTGTGGTCGCTCAACCCCAGCTCAGCCAGTACCCGCGCGCGGGCCCCGTCATCGGCCAGCGCCTGCTCGATGGCCTTGCGAAAGCTCGGTGTGTTGCCCAGCGGCCCTTTGAGTGCCATCAACGCCTCACGCAGCGCCATGAGCTTGTGTAGCTCGGGGATCTGTTCCACCAGGCTCGCGGGGTTGAAATCCTTCATCGAATTGATGCGTACCTGAATCGCCAACTCTTCGACGTCGGGGTCGGCCTGGAGGCGATTGGGCACATTCAGGGTCAGGCTCAGCGCCTGCTTGGCCAGCACCTCGTCAAGGGTGTTCTTGTCGATGGCGATGGGCTTGCGATCTTCAAGCTTTCGCACGTCCTCACGCTGGGTGAAGTCCCCCAGCGCCAACAGTTTCAATGGAAGTTCGACCTCTTCCTGCGCACCACCGATAGCGGGTTTGAAGGTGATATTGATGCGTTCCTTGGGTGCTACCGAACCTTCTTTGGCCACGGTATTTCTCCTTTTATGGATGGCTCGAAAGCCTATTCAAGTACCGCTTCGAGATCGAAGAGGCACAGCCTGCGATGGGTGTCTTCCTTGCGCTCGCGCACGGCGTGGTCTTGGGGCATCAGGTCGCAACAGCGGTACAAAAGTTGGGTCACCTGAAGGGCCAGCTCCGGCTCCCAGCGCTCCAGGCCCGTGCGCTGGAGTTCGAGATCCAGGTGTTCCAGCTGAATCTTCGCCAGCTCATGTTTGCCCGCCTGTACGCACACCCGGGCCTGAGCCAGACGCCAATGAAATCGGGCGCGGTCTCCGCGGGCGGCATGCAAGCCCTGCTTGAGTTCCTGTACCGCAGCCTTGAGCCCATCTTTGCGCAACCGGGGCGCCACGTTCTGCAAGGCGAGCTCCCATGGCTCACCGTCAACCACCACGCCGGGGGCCTCCGGGGATTGCAGGTGAGGAGAAACGTGCAGGGCGATCCAGTCGCGGGTCATGGCGTCGGCAAAGGGCGCGCCATCGAAAAAGCGAAACTCCGGCAGATCGGGCAAGCGTTGCAGCAACAGGGCGAAGCTCACTTCCAGCTCGGTCATGGCCAGGCCAGCCTGCTGGGCTTCAAGGCATTGCCAGAGCATGCGCACGCCGTCGAACCAGAACATCGCACTTGAGAAACTGGCCTCAAGTTCAAGGATCAAGTCGGCATGATGGCCTTGGGCAAAGCGCTCGTGATAACGCTTGAGTTTGTCGGGCGCAGGACCACGCAGCGCAGTGAGCCGCTCACTGTCGGCGTCCGGATAGCTGACGAGAGCCAGCCATGCCAGTGTCCGGTTCAAGCGCAAGGCACGCAGGTCGGTGGCGCTCTGGCGTAACCACCAGGTACACAATGGACGGGCCTGTTCCTGTAACGCGCGCAGACATTTATGCGCGTCTTTTTCGTTGTTTACCGTCGGCTCGGCTTTAAGCCGTTCAGTCGCAGCCTGTTTGACTTGGGCAATCACACTGCCCAACCCTACGGCAGGCGTTTGGCCTTGCGCGGCGCGAGCCAACAGCTGGTCCCATTGCCGGCGAATCGGCAGCAGCAACGGCGCGTCATCCGTCAGATGCTCAGCCCACAGCTCATCAAGGCGCGCCAACTGCTCAAGTAAAGCTCGGAATACAGGTTGCTGGCCTTGAAGGGATAGGTTTTGCGCCGCCAGTGTTTCTAGGCGCAAGACCAACCAGCCGAACGCAGCGCCACGGGTACGCAGTTTTTTCGGATACACCGCCGACCAGTGATGCTCACACAGCTGGCGCAGCAAACCGAGGCCTGCCAGGAGCCCGGTAAAGGATTCGCGCTGGTGCAACGCCCAGGTCAGCCAGACGGCCACCCGCAGATCCTTGGAGTGCTCGCGCAACAGGTACTCGCTGGTCTCCTGGATCTTCTGCCAATCCGGTTGGCCGGCGCCATGTAAGGACTGCCCCTTTCCCAGTTCGGCTTCCAGCGCTTCGTATTCAGCCGAAAAGCGCATATCGCTGCCCGCAAAACTTGTTGGAGAACAGGGTAAGTGGGCAAGTTCACGGTAATAAGCGCAACGCTTTTCTGAATAGTCCATTTGAAACCGTATGCGACTGATCGATACATTATCGACAGACCAAGCGAACTAAGCAGTCGCATCAGAATGCCATCCAAACTTTGTAAACCTGCTACAAAGTTCAAAAACATTAGCTACGCAAAGCCCATTCATCAAGCATCAGAACCAAACTTAAGAAACATCCTACAACCCAATTAAAACAGGTAATGCGCAGGTTTTTGCGCAGTAAAAACAGGATAAACCGCTCAACCCACTCAATATCCAGCGCATTGAGACATGAGCAAACAAATGCGCACTTATGCGCAACTAAATTCTTATAAAACCACTAAAATCTGCCCACAACTCCCAACATCCAGCAAACTGCGATCACAGCCCTTTGTTTTTATTAGCTTGCGCATTTTCCGGCACAGTTCTTGTTATAGGCATTTGACCAGTCGGCGCAGTTGCCGATTGGAATTACTTTTTAATCAGGCAAGGAAACCAGTCATGCCAACACCCGCGTATCTCTCTATCACCGGTGTAAAACAAGGTTTGATCACGGCAGGCACATTTACCCAGGACTCGGTAGGGAATATTTTTCAGGAAGGCCATGAGGACCAGATTCTGGTGCAGGCGTTTTCCCATCAGGTAATCATTCCCCGCGACCCACAGTCGGGTCAGCCAACGGGCCAGCGGGTGCACAAGCCGCTGATGGTCAGCAAGGTGTTCGATAAGTCCTCGCCACTGCTGTTCAGCGCATTGACCAGCGGTGAAGAGGTCAAGTGCCGGCTGGAATGGTTTCGCACGTCCTCGGCCGGCACCCAGGAACACTACTTCACCATTGAGCTGGAGGGCGCCACCCTTGTAGACATCCAGTCGCGCATGCCCAACTGCCAAGACCCGGACAATGCCCACTTCACACATCTGGAGGACGTGTACTTCACCTATCGCAAGATCGTGTGGACACACGAAGTGTCCGGCACGTCTGGGTCGGATGACTGGCGCAGCCCGGTAGCCGGTTAACTCGGTCTCACGCAGAAACGGCCGCCACGGATGGCGCCGTTTCTGCGAGTAGGCTAAACCATCGCCAACGAGTGCTTGCGCTTGGGCGCGCCGAACACACGGTCGATGGCGTCGAGATCATGCTCGTCGAGTAGCAGGTTGGCGGCGGCTGCGTTCAGTCGCACGTGCTCCGGCGAAACAGCCTTGGGAATAGCGATCACACCCTCTTGGCGCAACACCCAGGCCAGTGCGACCTGGGCCGGTGTGACCTCATGGCGACGGGCGATCTGCTTGAGGGTCGTACTGGACAACAACTCACCGCCCTGCGCTATTGGGCAGTACGCCATCAACGGCAGGTGATGTTGCCGCCACCAGGGTAGGAGATCGAATTCGATGCCGCGCTCTTCGATGTTATAGAGCACCTGGTTGGTTGTGCAGGCAGGGGACGCAAGCTCCTGCAGGTCTGCCACGTCGAAATTGGAGACGCCCCAACGGCCGATCTTGCCGGCTTCGCGCAGACGCTCAAACGCTTCAACGGTTTCTTCAAGCGGGTATTGGCCACGCCAGTGCAGCAGGTAAAGATCAATGTAGTCCGTACCCAGCCGCTGGAGGCTGGCCTCGCAGGCACGCGGGACGCCCTTGTGGCTGGCATTGTGCGGGTACACCTTGCTCACGAGGAACACCTGGTCACGTTTGCCGCGAATGGCTTCGCCGACCACCGTCTCGGCGCCGCCCTCGCCATACATTTCAGCGGTGTCGATCAGGGTCATGCCCTCGTCGATTCCCAGCTGCAACGCCGCGACTTCGGCGCGGTGCTGGTCCGGCTTTTCGCCCATGCGCCAGGTGCCCTGGCCGATGACAGGGACGGGAACACCCGCCAGATCAATGGTACGCATGACAACCTCCTGATGAGTTCGCGGATTAACAGTGTGGCATTGGCCGGACAAAAGCGTTCAATCGCAGTATGGTTGGCCTTTGCCAAGTCGCGAGGAAAGACCCGCAATGCTGTTTGTCGTGATGCTCGGGGGCAAGCACCCCAGGGCGAAAATTGAAGTGCACGATGTGGTGTTCGCCGCTGCGGACACGCTGGAGGCCACTTATCCGCAGTTGCGCGACGGTTGGTTTGGCAGCCCCAAGGGCGTGCATATCGACTCGTGGATGGCCGTGGATGGCGTCGACGGCTGGAAGGTCGAACTCAGCCATCTGGCACCCCAGGCGGACGCGCATCACCTGTACTTCATCAACCTGGGCGGTTATGAAGCGAACACCTTTGGCGAGGCCCATCATTACCTGCTGGTGGTCGCGCGCAACAAACAGCAAGCCATGGGCATGGGCAAGCAACAGATGCGCGGGCATTGGTCCCAGGCCCATACCGATGGTGTGCTGGATATCGACGACTGCCTGCCCATCGACCTGGTGGATGGGCGCTACCTGCACCTCGTCCAGGCGCCGCACCGGGCAATCCTGCAGCGCAACGACTATATCGTGCTGCCCTGAACCCAACCGATCAAATACCGGGAACTTTGCCAGGAAATAACCGCCTGAATCCGGTAGGCTCACCCTTTTTACTCAAGGAGTTACTCCCCATGGCCAAAGCCACCGCCCGTCACATTCTCGTTTCCACTGAAGACAAGTGCAACGAACTCAAGGCCCAAATTGAAGGCGGCGCCGATTTCGCAGAAATCGCCAAAGCCAACTCCAGCTGCCCATCCAGCCGCCAAGGCGGCGACCTGGGTTCGTTCGGTCCAGGCCAAATGGTTAAAGAATTCGACACCGTGGTATTCAGCGCCCCGGTCAACACCGTGCAAGGCCCGGTGAAAACCCAGTTCGGCTACCACCTGCTGGAAGTCACCAGCCGCCAGGACTGATCCAGTCCGCGCTGATGCAATAAACAACGGCCCGCCTTTTGGTGGGCCGTTGTGCATGTGATGACTGGCGACGCTGATGCCGTTAGCGTACAAATCCCTATTCCTGTTCTTCCGGCGCTCAAGACTGATAATGCGATTGGCCTTTTCGACTCTATTTCGTTCCACCCTCGCCCTGCTGCTGGCCAGCACCGCCGTGATCGCGGCGCCACAACCGTCGCTGACGGTGTACGGCGAACCGGCCAAGTACCCTGCCGGCTTTAGCCATTTCGACTACGCCAACCCCAACGCGCCCAAGGGTGGCAGCCTGCGGCGCTCGGCCATTGAAATCGGGCGCTTCGACCACGTGTTGCCGTATATCGACAAAGGCATCGGCGTGTCACAGGTTGACGGCTGGCTCTACGCGCCCCTCGCCCTGCGTTCCCTGGACGAGCCCTATACGGTCTACGGACTGGTCGCCGAAAAGATGGAGCGCGCCGAAGACGGCCTGTCCCTGCGCTTCTACCTCAATCCCAAGGCGCGCTTTGCCGATGGCAAACCCATCACCGCCGAAGACGTACGCTATAGCTTCGATTTATTGATGACCCAGGGCAGCCTGCGCTTTCGCACGCTGTTCGCCGACGTCAAGCACGTCGAAGTGGAAGGTGAGCGTCAGGTACGCTTCGACTTTTCCAGCAATGAAAACCGCACCTTGCCCCTGGATATCGCCACCCTGCCGGTGTTCCCCGAGCATTGGTGGAAGACTCGCGACTTCGCCAACGGCGGTGGCTACGAAGCCCCGCTGGGCAGCGGCCCGTACAAGGTCAGCAAAATCGACTCCGGCAATACCATCACCTTTACCCGCGACCCGAATTGGTGGGGCAAGGATTTGCCCGTCAGCCGTGGCCTGTACAACTTCGATCACTTGAGCCTGGAATACTTCGGCGACACCGAAGTGGCCCGCCAAGTGCTGCGTGGCGGCGCGTATGACTTCAATCGCGAATTTTCCGCGACCGGCTACTCCATCGGCTACAACGGTCCCGCGCTGGATGACGGCCGTCTGCAACGCGCCCACCTGGCCAAGGACATGCCGCAACCGGCCCAAGGCTATGTCTTCAACGTGCAGAAGCCGATCTTCAAGGACCGCCGTGTGCGCCAGGCCCTGGCAATGCTGTGGGATTTCGAATGGGCCAACCGGCAGATGATGCGCAACCTGTACATCCGTCAGCAGAGCTTCTTCTCCAACAGCCCGTTGGCGGCGACCCAACTGCCGACCCAGGAAGAACTGGCGATTCTCGAACCCCTGCGCGGGCAGATCCCTGATGAGGTGTTTACCCAGGTGTTCAAGGCTCCGGTCACCGATGGCAGCGGCATGATCCGCGACAAGCAGCTGCAAGCCCTGGCCCTGCTTGAGGAAGCCGGCTGGAAACCCGCCGGCGACAAGCTGGTAAACGCCGAAGGCGACCCGCTGGAGTTCACCTTCCTCAATGCCCAAGCCGGTCTGGAGCGTCTGTTGCTGCCGTATAAGCGCAACCTGGCGCAGATTGGTATTACCCTGAATATCCGTCGCATCGACTCATCGCAATACGTGAACCGGCTGATGTCACGCGATTACGACATGATCGTCACCGGGTTCCCCGTCACGACCTCCCCGGGCATGGAGCTGTACAACTACTTTGGTTCCAGCGCCGCTTTCGATTCAGGCGCGAACAACTACATGGTGCTCAAGGATCCTGCAGTCGACGCCTTGATCAAGGGCCTGGTCAAGGCCAACACCCAGGCGCAGATGCTCACCTACGCCCATGCCCTGGACCGAGTGCTGCAATGGAATTACCTGTGGATTCCCAATTACTACCCGCCCGGCACGTCCGCGGCGTGGTGGAACCGTTTCGGTCGCCCGACCATCGAGGCCAAGAACGACGAGGCCCTGGAAACCTGGTGGGAAATCAGCCCCACGCCACTGACCACTGAACAGATGAACGCCGAACTGAAAAAACGCGGAGGAGCGCGCTGATGTTTGCCTATATCGTGCGGCGCCTGCTGCTGATTATCCCGACGCTGGTGATCATCCTGCTGGTGAATTTCGTGATCGTGCAGGCCGCGCCCGGCGGCCCGGTTGAGCAGGCCATCGCCCATTTGCAGGGGATTGGCGGCGGTGGCGTCGGCGGTTCATCCGGCGAAGGCATCAGCAGCGGCTCGCGGTCCAGCCGGGGCATGGACCCGAAGCTGATCGAGGACATCAAAAAACAGTACGGCTTCGACAAGTCCGCACCGGAGCGCCTGTGGCTGATGCTCAAGAGCTATGCCCAGCTGGACTTCGGCAATAGCTTCTTTCGCGGCTCGACGGTGATTGACCTGATTCTGGAAAAGATGCCGGTGACGATCTCGCTGGGTCTGTGGGCAACGCTGATCACCTACCTGGTGTCGATCCCCCTCGGGATTCGCAAGGCGGTGCGCCATGGCAGCAGCTTTGATGTGTGGAGCAGCACCGCCATCGTGATCGGCTATGCGATGCCGGCGTTTCTGTTTGCGATGTTCCTCATCGTGGTGTTCGCCGGCGGCACCTCACTGAACTGGTTCCCGGTGCGCGGCCTGGTCTCGGAAAACTTCGAAGAACTGAGCACTGTGGGCAAGATTGCCGACTACTTCTGGCACCTGGTGTTGCCGGTGACGTCTTTGGTGATCGGCGGCTTTGCCACCCTGACCATTCTCACCAAAAATTCGTTCCTTAATGAAATCACTCGCCAATACGTGGTGACTGCACGGGCCAAAGGCTTGAGCGAACGACGTGTGCTGTACGGCCATGTGTTCCGCAATGCCATGTTGCTGGTGATCTCGGGGATTCCCCAGGCGTTTATCAGCGTGTTTTTCGCCGGCTCGTTGCTGATCGAGGTGATTTTCTCTCTGGATGGTCTCGGTCGCATGAGCTATGAAGCGGCCGTTTCACGGGATTACCCGGTGGTGTTCGGCTCGCTGTTTATCTTCACCCTGTTCGGCCTGCTGATAAAACTCATCGGTGACCTCTGCTACACCTTGGTGGACCCGCGTATCGACTTCGCCGCGAGGAACGCCTGATGCTTAATCTGTCCCCCGTGGCGCGCCGACGCTTCGAGCGTTTCAAGAAAAACCGCCGTGGCTGGTGGTCGCTGTGGCTGTTTATCGGCCTGTTTATCCTGACCCTCGGCGGTGAGCTGATCGCCAACGACAAGCCCCTGGCGCTCAGCTACAAGAACGAGCTGTATTTCCCGGTGTTCAAGCGTTACACCGAACAGCAGTTCGGCGGCCAGTTGCCGTTCCAGGCCGACTACCGCAGTGACTACGTGCAAAAGCTGATCAAGCAGGACGGCGGCTGGATGCTGTTCCCGCCGATTCCGTTCAGCGATGACACGCCCAACTACGAATTGACCCGCCCTGCCCCCAGCCCGCCGTCGGCGGTGAACTGGCTGGGCACCGACGACCAGTCCCGCGATGTGCTGGCGCGGGTGATCTTCGGTGCGCGGGTGTCGATCCTGTTTGCCTTGGCGCTCACGGCCATCAGCGCGGCCATCGGCATTGCCGCCGGGGCCTTGCAGGGCTATTACGGCGGCTGGGTGGATTTGATCGGCCAGCGCGTGCTTGAGGTGTGGTCCGGTTTGCCGGTGCTGTACCTGCTGATCATCCTGTCGGGCTTTGTCGAACCGAATTTCTGGTGGCTGCTGGGGATCATGGCGCTGTTTTCCTGGCTGGCCCTGGTGGATGTGGTGCGCGCCGAGTTCCTGCGCGGGCGCAACCTGGAGTACGTCAAGGCCGCACGGGCGCTGGGCCTGGGCGATGGCAAGATCATCAGCCGGCATATCCTGCCCAATGCGATGACCGCCACTTTGAGCTACCTGCCGTTTATTTTGACCGGGGCGATTTCCACCTTGAGCGCCCTGGACTTCCTCGGCTTCGGCATGCCGGCGGGCAGCGCGTCGCTGGGCGAACTGATCGCCCAGGGCAAGCAGAACCTGCAAGCGCCGTGGCTGGGCCTGACGGCGTTTTTCACCTTGGCGCTGATCCTGTCGCTGCTGGTCTTTATCGGCGAGGCGTTGCGTGACGCCTTCGACCCACGTTCATGAGTAAGTCCCTAATGAACCTGATCGAAATCCGCGACCTCAGCGTCGCCTTCAGCGGCCAGACGGTCGTCAGCAAGCTCTGCCTGGACCTGCGCCCCGGCGAATGCCTGGCGCTGGTGGGCGAGTCGGGCTCGGGCAAGTCGGTCACGGCCCATTCGATCCTGCAGCTGCTCCCCGAGGCCGGCACTGAGACCACAGGCTCCATTCAGTATCGCGGCCAGGAACTGATCGGCGCGTCGGCGGCAACCTTGCAGAAGCTGCGCGGCAACCGCATCGCAATGATCTTCCAGGAGCCGATGACCTCCCTCAACCCGCTGCACAGCATCGAAAAGCAGATCGGCGAAACCTTGCTGCTGCACAAGGGCCTGGGCGGCAAGGCGGCGCAGGCGCGCATCCTCGAACTGCTCGAACTGGTGGGCATCCAGAAACCCGAGGAGCGCCTCAAGGCGTATCCGCACCAACTGTCCGGCGGCCAGCGTCAACGGGTGATGATCGCCATGGCCCTGGCCTGCGAGCCGGAGCTGCTGATTGCCGACGAACCCACCACCGCCCTGGACGTGACCGTACAACGCAAGATCCTGCTGCTGCTCAAGTCCTTGCAACAGCGCCTGGGCATGTCGCTGCTGCTGATCAGCCACGACCTCAACCTGGTGCGCAGCATTGCCCAGCGGGTCTGTGTGATGCGCGCCGGGGAGATTGTCGAGCAGGCTGACTGCGAGACCTTGTTCACCGCGCCGCAACATCCCTACAGCCGCCTGCTGCTGGACGCCGAGCCGTCCGGCGATGTGCTGTGCAGCGATCCACGCGAGACGGTGCTGGAAGTCGACGACCTGAGCGTACAGTTCCCCCTGAGCGGTGGGCTGTTTCGGCGCAAAACCTACCTGCGCGCCGTGGACGGCATCAGCCTCAGCGTACAGCGCGGCAAGACCCTGGGGATCGTCGGCGAGTCCGGCTCGGGCAAATCCACCCTGGGCCAGGCGATCCTGCGCCTGCTGGATTCCAGCGGCAGCATCCGCTTCCAGGGTGAAGCCCTCGACCCGCTGAGCCACCAGCAAATGCGTCCATGGCGCAAACAGATGCAGGTGGTGTTCCAGGACCCTTACGGCAGCCTCAGCCCGCGCATGTCGGTGCAGCAGATCATCAGCGAGGGCCTGGAAGTCCATGCACCGTGCAGCCTCGCCGACCGCGACGCGCAGGTGATCCAGGTGCTCAAGGACGTGGGCCTCGACCCCGCCAGCCGCCATCGTTACCCCCATGAGTTTTCCGGTGGCCAGCGCCAACGCATCGCCATCGCCCGCGCCCTGGTGCTCAAGCCGGCCCTGATGCTGCTGGACGAACCCACCTCGGCGCTGGACCGCACGGTGCAGAAGCAAGTGGTGGCGCTGCTGCGCGAACTGCAGGACAAATACGGCCTGACCTACCTGTTTATCAGCCACGACCTGGCCGTGGTGCGCGCCATGGCCCACGACATGATCGTGATCAAGGACGGCAAGGTGGTGGAGCACGGCGCCAGCCATGATGTGTTCGAATCGCCGCAACATCCGTACACCAGGGAGTTGCTGGCGGCGGCGTGCGGACTGTCGACATGAGCACCAGCCTCAAGGACTACCAACAGGTTCGCGGCCTGGCGATCCAGTCGCTGTTCGAGATCATCGAGCAGTCCAGCGAAGGCACGGTGATTGTCGACCGTGACGCCAACATCGTGTGGATGAACGAGCGCTACGCCAAGCGCTTCGGCCTCAAAAGCGCTGACGAAGCCATCGGCCAGCCTTGCGAGCAGGTGATTTCCAACAGCCTGTTGCGTCAGGTGGTGCGCAATGACCAGCCGATCCTGCTGGACATCCAGGACACGCCCAAAGGCCCGCTGGTGGTGATGCGCCTGCCGATCCACAACGACGCCGGCGCGGTGATCGGCGCGATTGGCTTTGCGCTGTTTGATGAGCTGCGCAACCTCTCGCCGCTGATCGAACGCTACCTGAGCATGCAGCAGGAATTGGCATCAACCCGCTCGCTGCTGCGCTCACGCCAGAGCAAGTACAACTTCGCGCACTTTATCGGCACCAGTGCCGCCAGCCTTGAAGTCAAGCGGCGTGCCCGGCGCAGCGCGAGCGCCGAGTCGCCGGTGTTGCTGCTCGGCGAAACCGGCACCGGCAAGGAGTTGCTGGCCCAGGCCATCCACGGTGCCTCGCCACGGGCGCACAAGGCGTTTGTGAGCATCAACAGTGCGGCGATTCCCCATGACTTGCTGGAAGCCGAATTCTTCGGCACCGCGCCGGGTGCCTTTACCGGTGCCGATCGCAAGGGCCGTCCCGGCAAATTCCAGATTGCCCAGGGCGGCACGCTGTTCCTCGATGAAATCGGCGATATGCCGCTGCCGCTGCAAAGCAAATTGCTGAGGGTGTTACAGGAAAAGGAATTCGAACCGGTCGGCTCCAATGAGATGCTGCACAGCGATGTGCGGGTGATTGCCGCCACGTCCATGGACCTGGAAGCGGCCATAAAGCGCGGCGAGTTTCGCGCCGATTTGTATTACCGGCTGAATGTGCTGCCGATCCAGGTGCCGCCCCTGCGTGATCGGCTGGAGGATATTCCGGCGTTGAGCGAGGCGATCCTTGAAGAGCTGCGCAGCCAACATGAACTGGACCGCGACGCCTTGGCGCTGCTGGCACAGCACGCGTGGCCGGGGAATATCCGTGAGCTGCGCAATGTGCTGGAACGGGCGGCCTTGTTGAGTGATGACCTGGTGCTGAATGCCGAGGAGATTCGAGCGGCGATTGGTACGTTCAGCCCTGTGGAGCGCGGCGCTGTTGCGGCGGTTGAGGGTGAGACGTTCGCGGCGGCGCGGGAGCGGTTCGATCGACAGGTAATAGGGGCGGCGCTCAAGGCCTGTGACGGGAATGTGGTCGAGGCGGCAAGGCGCTTGGGGCTGGGCAGGTCGACGCTGTACAAGAAAATGGTCGCCCTGGGCATCGCCTGATCTCAAAAAAGAGACAGCATTCTCCCTATCAAGACAATCTCCTGTGGGAGGGGGCTTGCCCCCGATGGCATTGGATCAGTTGGCAGATGCAGTGGCTGACACACTGTCATCGGGGGCAAGCCCCCTCCCACATTTGCCTCCTGCATGTCTCTATACTGAGATAAAACCAGCAAGCCGCCATGCAAACTCACTAAATATTGTTTATTTTCAATGAGTTGAAGATCTGGCACGCATCTCGCTATAGCCCTTTCCAAAGCACCACCCCACAACAATAACAATCCGATGGAGACACACCATGAGTGTGATCATTGCCCTGGCAGCGCTCGCGTTGCTGATGCTGGCTGCCTACCGTGGCTATAGCGTTATCCTGTTTGCCCCCATAGCCGCCCTCGGCGCTGTCTTGCTCACCGACCCATCCGCCGTCGCCCCTGCGTTTACCGGGGTGTTCATGGAGAAAATGGTCGGCTTTATCAAACTGTATTTCCCGGTGTTCCTGTTGGGTGCGGTGTTCGGCAAGCTGATTGAGCTGTCGGGCTTCTCGCGCTCTATCGTGGCGGCTGCGATCCGTCTGCTCGGCACGCGCCAGGCGATGCTGGTGATCGTGCTGGTCTGCGCCCTGCTCACCTACGGCGGCGTGTCGCTGTTTGTGGTGGTATTTGCGGTGTACCCGTTCGCGGCGGAGATGTTCCGCCAGAGCAATATCCCCAAGCGCCTGATCCCGGCGACCATCGCCCTCGGCGCGTTTTCGTTCACCATGGACGCCCTGCCGGGCACGCCGCAGATCCAGAACATCATCCCCAGCACCTTCTTCAACACCACCGCCTGGGCCGCGCCGTGGCTGGGTTTGATTGGCACCATCTTCGTGTTCTGCGCCGGCATGCTGTACCTGGCGCGCCAACGCAACAAGGCCCAGCGCGCCGGTGAAGGCTACGGCACCGAGTTGCGCAACGAGCCGGAAACCGCCGAGAACCTTACCCTGCCCAACCCGTGGATCGCGCTGTCGCCGCTGATCCTGGTGGGCGTGATGAACCTGCTGTTCACCCACTGGATCCCACAGTGGTACGGCAAGACCCACAGCCTCAGCCTGCCAGGGATGAGCGCGCCGGTGACCACTGAAATCGCCAAGCTCACCGCGATCTGGGCGGTGCAGGCGGCGTTGCTGGTCGGGATCATCATGGTGCTGGTGTTTGGCTGGGCGGCAATCAAAAGCAAGCTGGCCGAGGGCAGTAAAAGTGCGGTCAGCGGCGCATTGCTGGCGGCGATGAACACCGCGTCGGAATATGGTTTTGGTGCGGTGATTGCCTCGCTGCCAGGCTTCCTGGTACTGGCGGACTGGCTCAAGGGCATCCCCAACCCGCTGGTCAACGAAGCGATTACCGTGACCCTGCTGGCCGGTATCACCGGTTCCGCGTCGGGCGGCATGAGCATCGCCCTGGCGGCCATGTCCGAAAGCTTCATTTCGGCGGCCCATGCGGCCAATATCCCCCTTGAAGTGCTACACCGGGTCGCGGCCATGGCCAGCGGCGGGATGGACACCCTGCCCCACAACGGCGCGGTGATCACGCTGCTGGCGGTCACCGGGCTGACCCACCGCGAAGCCTACAAGGACATTTTCGGCATTACGATCATCAAGACCCTCGCGGTGTTCGTGGTGATCGGTACTTTCTACGCCACCGGCATTGTGTGAGGTTTTCATGACGACTTTGAATGGCAAGACCGCCCTGGTCACCGGCTCTACCAGCGGCATCGGCCTGGGGATCGCATTGAGCCTGGCCAAGGCGGGCGCCAACCTGATTCTCAACGGCTTCGGCGACGCCAGTGCGGTGGTCGCCCAGGTCCAGGCATTTGGCGGCGAGGTCGGCCATCACCCGGCGGACGTGAGCGACCCGGCGCAAATCACCGACATGCTCGCCTACGCCGAACGTGAATTCGGCGGCGTGGACATCCTGGTCAATAACGCCGGCATCCAGCACGTGGCAGCCGTGGAAGACTTCCCGGCTGAACGCTGGGACTCGATCATTGCCATCAACCTGTCGTCGGTGTTCCACAGCACGCGCCTCAGCCTGCCGGGCATGAAGGCCAAGGGCTGGGGACGCATCGTCAATATCGCCTCGGTGCATGGCCAGGTCGGGTCGGTGGGCAAGGCGGCCTATGTGGCAGCCAAGCACGGCGTGATCGGTTTGACCAAAGTGGTGGGCCTGGAGACGGCCACCAGCAACGTGACCTGCAATGCGATTTGCCCAGGTTGGGTGCTGACGCCGTTGGTGCAAAAGCAGATTGATGATCGCGTGGCCAAAGGCGTGGACCCGCAACAGGCGCAGCATGATCTGCTCGCCGAGAAGCAACCCTCGCTGGAATTCGTGACGCCGCCGCAGTTGGGTGAGTTGGTGTTGTTCCTGTGCAGCGAAGCGGGCGCGCAGGTGCGTGGTGCCGCCTGGAACATCGATGGCGGCTGGCTGGCCCAATAACCCCAGACACATTTATAAGAACAAGAGACCTTGCTGATGTCCGAGATCCTCTGGCAACCCTCCCCCGAACGCATCCGCCATACGCGGATGGACGGGTTCCGCCGTTTCATTAACGACCGCCACGCCTTGCAACTGGCCGACTACCCCGCGCTGCACCAATGGAGCATCGACCAGCGCCCGGACTTCTGGCAGGCCATCGTCGCCTTCTTCGACGTGCAGTTTCGCAGCCCGCCCGGCACCACGCTGATCGAAAACACCGAGATGCCCAGCGCCCAGTGGTTCCCCGGCGCGACGCTGAACTTTGCCGAGCACTTGCTGCGCCGTCGTGACGCTCATCCAGCGGTCGTCGCCATCAGCGAAGACGGCCAGCGCGAACAACTCACCTATGCCGAACTGGCCGCACACGTCGCCGGCCTGCAAAAAAACCTGCACGCCGCCGGTATCCGCCAGGGTGACCGCGTTGCCGCGTGCATGCCCAACACCTGGCAAACCCTGGTGGGCATGCTCGCCACCACCAGCCTGGGCGCGATCTGGTCGTGCTCCTCACCGGACTTCGGCACCCAAGGCGTGATCGATCGCTTTGGGCAGATCGAGCCCAAGGTGCTGATCACCTGCGCCGGTTACCAGTACGCCGGCAAGACCATCGACCAGAGCGCCAAGCTCAATGAAATCCTCGAACGGCTGCCGTCCCTGGAGCAGTTGATTGTGGTGCCGTATGCGCGGCCCGAGGCGCAGGTCGAGGACTACCGCACCCCGGCAAACGTTGCGCTGTGGAATGACTTCTACCAACCCGGCGGCGAGCCCGAATTTGTCGCGGTGCCGTTCGACCATCCGCTGTACATCCTCTATTCCAGCGGCACCACCGGCGTGCCCAAATGCATCATCCACAGCACCGGCGGCGTGTTGCTCACGCACCTCAAGGAACACGGCCTGCATGCCGACCTGTCCCGCGAGGACTGCCTGTTCTACTACACCACCTGCGGCTGGATGATGTGGAACTGGCTGGTATCAGTGCTGGCCATCGGCGCGACGGCGGTGCTGTACGACGGTTCGCCCTTTCATCCAGGCCCGGAGCGCTTGATCGACCTGATTGATGCCGAAAAAATCAGCGTATTCGGTACCAGCCCCAAGTTCCTCGCCACCCTCGAAAAGGCCGGCCTGCAACCGCGCCTGAGCCATGACCTGGGCAGCCTCAAGGGGTTGATCTCGACCGGTTCGCCGCTGTCGCCCCAGAGCTACGACTACGTTTACCGCGAGATCAAGGGCGAGTTGTGCCTGTCGTCGATGTCCGGCGGCACTGATATCGTGTCCTGCTTTGTGATCGGCAACCCGGTGCTGCCGGTGCGCCGTGGCGAAATGCAGTGCAAGAGCCTGGCGATGGCCATCGAGGTGTGGGACGACCAGGGCCAGCCGTTGATCGGCGAAAAAGGCGAGTTGGTGTGCACCCGGCACTTCCCGGCCATGCCCATCGGTTTGTGGAACGACCCGGACCAGAAGAAGCTGCGCGCGTCGTATTTCAGCCAGTTCCCCGGCGTGTGGGCCCAGGGCGACTACGCCGAGCAACGCGCGAATGGCAGCCTGCTGATCCATGGCCGCTCCGACGCCGTGCTCAACCCCGGCGGCGTGCGCATCGGCACAGCGGAAATTTATCGCCAAGTTGAAAAAATCCCGCAGGTGCTGGAGAGCCTCGCCATCGGCCAACGCTGGCAGGACGACGTGCGCGTGGTGCTGTTTGTGCGCCTCGATGAGGGCGTCGAGTTGGATGAGGCCCTGCAGCAGCAGATCCGCCAGGTCATCCGCGCCAACACTACCCCGCGCCATGTGCCGGCCAAAATCCTGGCTGTTACCGATATCCCTCGCACCATCAGCGGCAAGATCGTTGAATTGGCGGTGCGCAACGTGGTGCATGGCGAGCCGGTAAAGAACACCGACGCCCTGGCCAACCCGCAGGCACTGGAGCAGTTTCGCGACCGCCCGGAACTGGCGTAAAGATGAAAGGTTTCAGCCCTGAGGCACTCATTTGAAGACAAACCCCGAATGCGTGCTATTTTTCGGGAGTAGTCACCCATTCCCGGCTCACGGGATAATGGGTGTTGTCATTTTTCAAAGCGTTACGCTCAGGGCTTTATATGAAAGGAACATCCACCGGTAGCGAAGCCGCTGCATTGATTGCGCGGCTGGACTGGGCACGAAGCCCGCTCGGTGAGGCCAATGACTGGCCGCAAAGCCTGCGCACAGCGGTCGATATCGTCGTCCATTCGCCGATGCCGATGCTCCTGCTGTGGGGCAGCCAGCTCACCCAACTCTACAACGACGGCTTCGCGGCGCTGGCCGGCAATAAACACCCCGAGGCCATGGGCCAACCGGCGCACCAGACATGGCCAGAGCTGGAAGGCTTTACCGGCCCGGTCTACGACGCCGTGCTCAGTGGCCAGGTGCGCACTTTCAGCGAGCAGCGCTTCGTCCTGCAACGCAACAATCGCGACACGGAAATCTGGCTGGACCTGACCTACAGCCCGATCCGCGATGAAAGCGCCAATGTGGCCGGTATCCTCGTCACTGCCATTGAAACCAATGAGCGCCGCAAAGCCCAGCACAACACCGAGCAACGCCTGCAGCTTGCACTGGCGGCGACCGACGCCGTAGGCACCTGGGATTGGGACATCGGCGAGGACCACTTTATCGCCGACGCCCACTTCGCCTACCTGCACGGTGTCGACCCCAGCGACGCTGGCCTGCTGCCCATCAGCGAATACCTGCATGGCGTGCACCCGGAAGACCGTGGCACGGTGGCGCGCAGCATCAAGCACTGCATCACCCACGGCACCGAATACGCCGAGGAATACCGCCTGCAACAAGCCGACGGCCAGGTGCGCTGGGTATTTGCCCGAGGTCGGTGTTACAAGGATCACAATGGCCGCCCGGCGCGTTTCCTCGGCGCCGCACTGGACCTGACCGAGCGCAAGCACACCGAGCAGGCCCTGCGCCAAAGCCAGACCGAGTTGCAGCTGATCATCAACGCGATGCCGGTGCTGATCGGCTACGTCGACCACGAGCAGCGCTTTCGCCTGAACAACAGTGCCTACCTTGAGTGGTACGGCATGACGCCCCAGGAGCTGTACGGCAAGACCATCCGCGAAGTGCTCGGCGACGAGGTGTACGCAGGGCGCGAAGACAAGATCGCCGCCGCGCTCAAGGGCAAGGCCTGCAGCTTCATGACCATCACGCCCCACCGCGACGGGCGCCCGCGTCATGCACTGATGAAGTACTTGCCGCGTTTCAGCAATGACGGCTCGGTGAACGGTTTCTACATCTTTGTGATCGACGAAACCGAACGCAAACTCACCGAAGAAGCCCTGCGCCACCTCAACGACAACCTCGAAGAGCGCGTGGCCCAGCGCACCCAGGCCCTGGCCGAGGCCAACCAGCGCCTGCAAAACGAGATGTTCGAACGTGAGCGCGCCGAAGATGCGCTGCGCCACGCGCAGAAAATGGAAGCGGTGGGCCAACTGACTGGCGGCATTGCCCATGACTTCAACAACATGCTCACCGGGATCATCGGCAGCCTGGACCTGATGCAGCGTTACATCGCCGCCGGGCGCAGCGAGGAGATCGGGCGCTTTACCGATGCCGCCGTGTCGTCGGCCCATCGCGCTGCCGCCCTCACCCACCGCTTGTTGGCGTTTTCGCGACGCCAGTCACTGGACCGCCGCCCCACCGACCCCAACCAATTGGTGGCGTCCCTGGAGGACTTGTTCCAGCGCACCAAGGGCGCGCATATCGCGCTCAAGGTGCAACTGGGCCACGACATCTGGCCGGTCAACACCGACGCCAGCCAACTGGAAAACGCCCTGCTCAACCTGGTGATCAACGCCCGCGACGCCATGCCCGATGGCGGCGAATTGCTGATCGAAACCGCCAACAGCTACCTGGACGGCACCGACATCACCACCCTCGAACCGGTCAAGGCCGGCGACTACGTGATGCTCGGCGTGTGCGACAACGGCACTGGCATGGCGCCGAAAATCCTCGCCAAGGCGTTCGACCCGTTCTTCACCACCAAACCCATCGGCCAGGGCACCGGCCTGGGGTTGTCGATGATCTACGGGTTTGCCCAGCAGTCCGGCGGCCACGTCACGATCCAGAGCGAACCCGGCCAGGGCACCTGTGTGCGCCTGTACCTGCCGCGCCTGCACGGCACTGCGCTGGAAAGCAACCTGCCCACCAGCCTCGGCGAAGCGCCGGTGGCCCTGGCCGGGGAAGCCGTGGTGGTGGTCGAGGACGACCCGGCGGTGCGCATGCTGGTGGTGAATGTGCTGGATGAATTGGGCTATACCGCGCATCAGGCGGCGGATTCACGCACCGCGTTGCCACTGCTGGAATCGGACCTGCGCGTGGACCTGCTGGTGACCGACGTCGGCCTGCCGGGCATGAATGGTCGGCAACTGGCGGAAATCGCGCGCCAGCACCGTCCAGGGTTGCGGGTGCTATTCATGACCGGTTACGCCGAAAAAGCCGCCGAGCGCCAGGGTTTCCTGGAGGACGGCATGGACATGGTGGCCAAGCCGTTTTCCATCGACCTGCTGGCGACTAAAATCCGCAGCATGATCAGCGTGGTCGAATGAGTTCAGGCATAATCGCGCGCCGTCGCACACCTGGTAGAGATCAATGAAAGCCCAAGCCCGTCATATCCTGGTGAAAACCAGCGAAGAAGCCGAACAACTCAAGCAGCGCATCGCCAAGGGCGAAGCCTTTGATGTGCTGGCCAAAAAGTACTCCACTTGCCCATCGGGCAAGCGCGGCGGTGACCTGGGTGAAGTGCGGCCGGGGCAGATGGTCGGGGCGATCGATGCGGTGATTTTCAAGAAACCGGTGAAGGTGGTTCACGGGCCGATCAAGAGCAAGTTTGGGTATCACTTGGTGCAGGTGTTTTACCGGGATTGAGTGGTTGGCTTCAGATCGCTATCGGGGGCAAGCCCCCTCCCACAGTTGCCCCCATTTCGGCTGTAGAAATGCGGTCTCCTGTGGGAGGTGGGCTTGCCCCCGATCCGCCGCAGGCGGCCATTCACATCAGCGCACCATGAACCTGAATCACCCGGCTCGCCAACCGATGCCCAGCCAACGCAGCCTCTTCCGGCGCCCCACCCCTGAGCCGGCTGGCCAGGTACGCCGCACTGAACGAATCCCCCGCCGCCGTCGTATCCACCACTTTCTCGACTTTCAACGCCGGCACGACAAAGCGCTCGCCATAGCAGCGGATCAAACACGCATCCGCCCCTCGCTTGAGCACCACTTCCGCAATCGCCGGGTACGCCGCAAACACCTGCTCGCTGTCGGCATAACCAAATAACGCGCGCTCGTCATCTTCGGTGAGCAAGGCGATATCCACCTCAGCCAACACGTTGCGATACGCCGCACGCGCCGCCTCGATACTGGCCCACAAGCGCGGCCGGTAGTTGTTGTCGAACACCACCTTGGCGCCACGGCGGCGGGCTTCGACCAGCGCTTGCAGCAAACGCTCACGCCCGACCTCGCCCAGTACCGCCAGGGTAATGCCGCTGAAATACACCACGTCATAGCTGGGCAAAGCCGCCAGGACCGGCTCGGCTGCCGGCGTGGTGAAACAGTCGCGCACGGCGGCTTCGTTGCGCCAGTAGAGGAATTTACGCTCGCCGTGGGCGTCGGTCTGGATGCAATACAAGCCCGGCAATCGCCCCGGCAGACGCTGGACCAAGCCCAGCCCCAGGCCTTCGTCGGTCCATTGTTGGCACATGGCGTCGCTGAAGCTGTCGTCGCCCAAGGCAGTGACGTAGTCCACCGCGCCGATATCGCCCAGCTCGCGGCGCAGGTACACCGCCGTGTTCAGGGTGTCGCCGCCGAAGCTTTGTTGCAGGCTGCCGTCGGCGCGGTGTTGCAGTTCGATCATGCACTCGCCGATCAGGGCGATGCGGGGTTGGGTGGTCATGGCTGCTGTCTCGGTGGGGCTGAGGGCCCCGATAGGAACGACGCGGTCTAGAAGCAAGTGTGCAGGGACTCGACTACCTGCAGTTGCTCATCCACCAGGCAACCCACCTGCCATTTGTCGAAGGTCAGGCATGGGTGGGACGTACCAAAGGAAATGATGTCGCCAATGCGCAGTTCAACCCCGGGCGCCACGACCATGAAGGCATGCTGGTCCATCACTGCCGTAACCTTGCAGGTGCTCACATCATCGCCTTGCGCCGGTACGATGCCGGCCTTGTAGCGCTTGAGCGGTACCGGCAACCCGGCGTCGTAGGCCACGTCACGCTTACCCAGGGCAATGACTGCAAAACCCGGCTCAGGCAACGACTGCACATGGGCCCAGACTTCCAGCGCCGGACGCAGGCCTTCATTGAGGTCGCTACGACGGTCGAGCACGCAGCACTGCGCCTCTTTGTAGATGCCATGGTCGTGGGCTACATAGCTGCCAGGGCGCAGCACGCTGAGGAAGCGCCCGGCGGCGTTCTGTTGTTCAAAGGACTCGGCGATCAGGTCATACCAGGCTGAGCCCGAAGCGGTGACGATTGGCTTGGCCAAATCGAAAGCGCCGCTGTTTTGCAGGTCCACCGCCAGACGCACCAGGCTGGCGGCAAATTCGCGGATACCGCTGATGGCGTGCTCGCCATGGATCACGCCTTCATAACCCTCGATACCCGTGAGGGCCAGCGCCGGTTGGGCCTTGATCGCCTTGGCCAGGTCGCGCACTTGCTGCTCGCTGCGGCAACCGCAGCGGCCGCCGACCACGCCGTATTCGATCATCACATTCAAGCGCAGGCCACGGGCGGCGAAGAACAGGCCCAGGTCGGCGACGTTGTCCGGGTGGTCGACCATGCAGTGGAAGTCAAAATTCTTGTCGGCCAGCAGGTCGGCGATCAACGCCATGTTCGGCGCGCCCACCAATTGGTTGGCCATCAACACGCGGCGCACGCCGCCGGCATACGCGGCGCGGGTCTGTACGGCGTTGGCCAGGGTAATGCCCCAGGCGCCTTGGGCGATCTGACGCTGAAACAGCGCCGGCATCATGCTGGTCTTGCCATGGGGCGCGAGTTCGGCGCCGCTGTTGCTGACAAAGTCCTGCATCCAACGGATGTTGTGTTCCAGGGCGTCGCGGTGCAGGACCAGGGCCGGCAAACTGACGTCACGGACCAGGTGGGCACCGACGGCGGCGGCGCCTTTTTCAACGGCGTTGATGGCAGACATGAAAACTCCTATTCGTTGATGCGACGGGCCAGGTGGTTGGCGCTGTCGATCAACACCCGGCGATAGTCGTTGTAGTTTTTTTGCGCATCGGCCCGTGGGGCGACGATGCACAGCGTCGCAATGCTGATGCCTTGCGCGTCCCGCACCGGGGCGGCAAAGCAATGGGTAAAGGTGTCGGCCACACTGTCGAAGGAAAAGAACCCATCAAGGGTGGCCTGGCGGATCTGCGCAAGGAACGTTTCCAGCGGCAGGCGCTGACCGTCCGGCAGGATGAAATCGTCATGGTCGATCAGGTCGACGATCTGCTGGTCGCTCAGGTGCCCCAGCAACAGGCGCCCGGAGGCGGTCCAGGGGATTGGCGCGTTTTCGCCGATGTCCGAAGAAATCCGGAAATGCCGCTCGCCTTCGCGCATCAGCGCTACCGTGTATTTGCGCCCATTGAGCAGGCACATCTGTGCAGTTTCGTGGGTCTGGCTGACGATCTCCTGCAAGGCGTGATCGGCCTCGCGGGTCAGGTCGAAGTGGCGCAGGTGCGCCTGGCCGAGGAAGTACAACTGGCGACCGAGGTAGACGTGACCGTCCTTGCCCACAGTTTCAAGAATGCGCCGTTCCAGCAGGGACGCGACCAATTCGTAGACGGTGGACTTGGGGCTGCCGATACCGCTGGCGATATCATTCGGGCGCAGGGGCTGGCCGACTTCCTTGAGGAAATCGAGGATATCGAATGCACGGTCCAGGCCTTTGGCGCGGCGTTTGATGGTGTCTTCGGTCATGGCGGTGGTAGGTCCCGTCAAAATGCTAGGGTCTGGCAGAGATCCCTGTGGGAGGGGGCTTGCCCCCGATGGCGGTGTGTCAGCAACAGATGTGTCGACTGGCACTCCGCCATCGGGGGCAAGCCCCCTCCCACAGGGGATTTGCTGTGGGTTCAAGAACGGGGCAATTTAGCCCTTTTTCTTGTAGGCCACGCAATCAATCTCGACCTTGCAATCCACCATCATATTGGCCTGCACACAGGCCCGCGCCGGGGCGTGTTCCGGGGTGAAGTATTCGCCGAAGACCTTGTTGAAACTCCAGAAATCCCGCGGGTCTTCCAGCCACACGCCGACGCGCACCACGTCCTGGAGTTCGTAGCCGGCTTCTTCGAGGATCGCCACCACGTTGCGCATGGTCTGCCGGGTCTGCTCGATGATGCCGCCGGTGATGATTTCACCGTCCACCGCCGGCACCTGGCCCGAGACGTAGAGCCAGCCGTCCGCTTCTACGGCGCGTGCAAAAGGACGGGGTTGGCCGCCACCGGCGGTGCTGCCGGCGCCGTAACGAGTAATGCTCATACATGTGCTCCTGATTAAAAACGAATGTTCTTCAGAAATTCCGCCAGGCGCGGTGACTGCGGGCGCTCGAAAATATCTTTGGCCGAGCCCTGCTCCTCGATCCGCCCCTGGTTCATAAATACGATCTTGTCCGAGACTTCATAGGCAAAGCGCATTTCATGGGTGACCAGCAACATGGTCATGCCCTCTTCCGCCAGGCCCTTGATCACGCTGAGCACTTCGCCCACCAACTCCGGGTCGAGGGCCGAGGTGACTTCGTCGAACAACATCAGGCTGGGGTTCATCGCAATCGCACGGGCAATCGCCACACGCTGTTGCTGGCCGCCGGACAACTGGCCGGGAAAGTGATTGCGGCGCTCCAGAAGTCCTACGCGGTCGAGCCATTTTTCCGCGAGTGCAACGGCCTCGTCCTTAGGCATTTTCTTAACTTTCAACAAACCCAAGGTCACGTTCTGCAAGGCGCTCAAATGGGGAAACAAGTTGAACTGCTGGAAGGCCATGCCGGTCATCGCCCGGTGCTGGGCGATCACCCGCTCGGGGTGGCGCACACGCTTGCCGCCGACGTCGCTGTAGCCGATGGACTCGCCGTCCAGGGTGATCTGGCCGCCCTGGAACTCTTCCAGCAGGTTGACGCAGCGCAACAGCGTGGTCTTGCCTGAGCCGCTGGAGCCGATCAAGGTCACGACGTTGCCGCGCTGCATGGACAGGTCGACGCCCTTGAGCACTTCCACCTCGCCGTATTGCTTGCGCAGGCCGCGGATGTTCAGCAGTGGCTCGGTTGTTTGAGGTTGGTTCATGGCAAGGCCACCCGCTTTTCAATGTAGCGCCCAAATAACTCGATGGCGTAGTTGATGACAAAGAACATAAACCCGGCGAACAGGTAGAACTCCAGGGTCATGAAGGTACGTGCGATGACTTGCTGGGTACTGAGCAGCAACTCGGCCACGCCGATCACCGACAGCAAGGTCGAGGCCTTGACGATTTCCGTGGAGGAATTGACCCAGGTCGGCAGGATCTGCCGCAGTGCCTGGGGCAGCAGCACGTAGGCCAGGGACTGATAAAACGTCAGGCCAATCGCCTTGCCTGCTTCCAACTGTCCACGGGGAATGGCTTGCAGGGCACCACGCACGATTTCCGACACATGGGAGCCGCAGAACAAGGTGAGCCCGACGGCACCGGCCTGGAACGCGCTGATCTGCCAACCGAGCGCCGGCAGCATGTAGAAACACGCGAGCACCAACACAAACACTGGCGTGCCGCGGATCAGATCCACATACAGGCGAAACGGCGCCCGCATCCAGAATTTGCCGTAGGTCAGCACCAGCCCGGCGAAGATGCCGATCAGGGTGCCGAAGATAATCGCCAGCGCCGAGCAATAGATACTGGTCTGGAACCCGGCCCACAGGGTGTCCCGGGCGATCCACAATTCATGCAGCCAACTGGGGGATTCGTACATGGAAACCCTCCTTAACGACGGATCGCCAGACGCTGTTCCAGGTAGCGGAGCAGCATGGCAATGAGGTAACAGGCAGCCACGTAGAGCGCGGTCGTGACCATCCAGGTTTCAATCACCCGGTAGCTTTCGACGTTGATCTTGCGGGCGTAATAGGTCAGCTCGGGCACTGCAATCGCAGCGGCCAGCGAGGTGTCCTTGAACAGTGAGATGAAGTTGTTCGAGAGCGCCGGCAGCACATTGCGCAACATCACCGGCACGGTGATATACGCACGGATACGCCACTCGCCGAGGCCGATGGCAAGCCCGGCTTCACGCAGCCCCTTGGGAATATTCAACAGCCCGGCGCGGAACACTTCGGTCAGGTAGGCACCGGCGTACAACGACAACGTGATGATGAACGAGGGAACCTTGTCCAGCCGGATGCCCAGGCTCGGCAAGGCAAAGTAGATCAACAGGATCAGCACCAGGATTGGCGTGTTGCGGATCACCGTCACGTACACCGAGGCGAAGACGCGCAACGCACGGTGTTTGGACAGCATGGCAAACGCCATCAGCAGGCCGATCACGCAGCCGATGGCGATCGACAGCAATGCCAGTTGCAGGCCCAGGCCGAGCCCCGCCAGCAAGGTGTCGAAGTCGCGCCACACGGCGGCAAAGTTCAACTGATAGTTCATGGTCAACAGTACCTGGTTGGGGCGCCTTGACAGGCACCCCGGTTATTCCGGATCACTTGAATTCAACAGGGAAACCAATTGCCGGCTCAGGCAGGTCCACGCCGAACCACTGCTTGAACGAGGCCTTGTAGGTCGGGAATTCCACACCCGTCATGGCTTCATGCAGGGCGGTGTTGACGAAGTTCAGCCAGTCCTGGTCGCCACGTTTGACCGCGCATGCATAGGTTTGCGGGCTCCAGGCGTAGGCCGGGCTGCGGTAGCGGCCGGGGTTCTGCACCATCAGGTACTTGACCGAGGACTGGTCGGTGGCGGCAGCATCGGCGCGCCCGGAGTTCACGGCCTGGTACATCAGGTCGACACTGTCGTACTGGTCGACCTTGGCCTTGGGCAGCGCCTGGTGCACCAGCTCTTCGGCGTAGACGTTTTGCAGCACGGCCACGGTGACGCCATCACCCGCCGCCTGCAGGTCTTCAATCTCTTTGTACTTGCTGTTGTTTGGCAGCAGCAGGCCCACGCCTTCGCGGTAATACGGCAAGGTGAACGCCACCTGCTGCGCACGGCTGGCGGTGACGGTGATGAACTGGCAGCTCATGTCGACCTTGTCGGTCAGCAGATTGGGAATCCGCGCATCGGAAGACTGCACCACGAACTCGACCTTGGTCGGATCATTGAACAGCCCCTTGGCCACGATGCGGCCAATGTCGATATCAAACCCCTGCAACTTGCCATCCGCTCCCTGGAAGTGCCACGGCGCATTGGTACTGCCTGTACCCACGATCAAATGCCCACGTTTGAGCACGTTATCGAGCTTGCTGTCCGCCGCTTGCACAATGCCTGCGAGGGAAGCCGATGCGGCGAAGAGAAAAACACACGCGTTGAACACGGAAGGTCGGTGATGCATGACAAGCACTCCAGGAGTTGTGTATTCCGCTATACCGGAACTTGGTATGTAACAACGGAATAGACAGCAGAAAGTGTGCCATACCCCTCAACGGAAAAATATGATGTCAATAAAGTCTTTTAAATTCAGACAGATAAATAAGCTATTGAGATGAGGCATTGCGCCAGCACCCTGATTCGGACTGCTACCCAAGGCCTCACGCAGCGGTGACAGCGCCATGGGAGTGCGTTCCGCCCCGTTACTGCGCACCCCCTCACCGTGGAAAAATTCCTGAGCTGGACTAGCCTTTGGCACATCCCCGATGACAAGGATCGCGCTCCGATGAAGCTCCGTCTTACCCTGATGTTGCTCGCCCTTCTGGCAGCCGGCAGTGCGTCGGCCAGTAACGACCGCCGCGAATGCAAAGAAGAGCTGCGCAAGCTCAAAGAATCCTTCGACATCAACTACAGCAACCAGAATCATCACGACTATCGCCGTGCGAAGGCGTCCAGCGACAACGAGGAATACCGCAAGTGCGCGAACCAGGCGCGCAAGGCGCGGGAGCGCTTGGAGCGCGATGCCGACCTGTGAAGGTTGACAGTAGACGGCAGTGATCCCCAGGACTAGCGTTGGCAAACACCCGCATGGACTACAGGGAGAACCGTATGGGGATTGCCACTGCGACTATTGCCAATGCCGAGGACTACAGCCGCGCACTCAGCACACCACAACCCGTGTTCATGCTGTTTGTGTCAGAACACTGCGGGCCCTGCAAGGTATCCGGACCGTTGTTCCAGGTGATCGCCAACAAGCACCTTTCAGTGGTGAGCCTGGTGCTTGATTGCGCGCAGACACCAGGGCACCCGGAAGTCACCGGCACCCCGACGCTGCTGATTTATCTCAACGGCACACTGATGGAGAAGCTCAAAGGGTTCGGCCCAGAGGACGAACAGGCGCAGTTAATCGAGACCACATTCAAGCGCTATGCCGACCGCAAGGGCGCAAAAGCACCTGCGTCACCCGCCGCTCTTCGACCGCAACCACCGTCAACCGCCAACCCTCATGCTCCAGGCTATCGCCCACCACCGGCAGACGGTCGAGCAGACTCATCACCAGGCCGGCCAGGGTCTGGTAATCCTCGGTAGCGCTTGCCTTGAAGCCAGTGCGCCGACGAACCTGGGTGAGGTTCAAGGCGCCATTGGCGCGAAAGCCGTCAGCCTCCTCGACAATGTCCGGCCCTTCGATCTCACTGGCATCCGGCAATTCACCGGCGATGGATTCGAGGATGTCGGTCATGCTCAACACACCCATAAAATCACCGAATTCGTTGATCACGAACGCAATATGGGTCGACTCCTGGCGCATCTGCTCCAGGGCATTGAGGATCGAAAAACTCTCCAGCAGGTTGATTGCCCGACGCGCCAGGTGCTCCAGGTTCGGCTCGTTACCGGCCAGGTATTCCTTGAGCAGTTCCTTCTTGTGCACGAAGCCCAAGGGTTCATCCACCGCGCCATTACGGATCAACGGCAGGCGTGAGTAGGACGAATGCATCAGCTTCAGGCGAATCGTCTCGGCATCGTCCGCCAGGTCGATAAAGTCGACCTTGGCTCGTGGCGTCATCAGGCTGCGGATCGGCCGCTCGGCCAATTGCAGCACGCCGCTGATCATTACCCGTTCGCGGCGGTCGAACAGCGGGCCTTGGGCGGTATCCGGCTCACCCAGCAAGTCGGCCACTTCTTCGCCCACTTCTTCCACTGCCAGGCTGCGACCGCCGAGCAAGCGCATTACCGCGTGGGCGGTACGCTCACGCACCGGCAACACGCCCTGCGCCGATTTCTTGCGACGAGCACGGGCGATCTGGTTGAACACCTCGATCAGGATCGAAAAACCAATCGCCGCGTACAGGTAACCCTTCGGAATATGGAAGCCCAGGCCTTCGGCGGTCAGGGCAAAACCGATCATCATCAAAAAGCCCAGGCACAGCATGATCACGGTAGGGTGGGCGTTGACGAAGCGCGTCAGCGGCTTGCTCGCCACGATCATCAGGCCGATGGAAATGATCACCGCGATCATCATCACCGCCAGCTCATCGACCATGCCCACGGCGGTAATCACCGCATCCAGGGAGAACACCGCGTCGAGCACCACGATCTGCGCCACGATTGGCCAGAACATCGCATAAGCCACATTGCCCGTACGCTGGGCCACGTGCCCTTCAAGGCGCTCGTGCAATTCCATGGTGGCCTTGAACAGCAGGAACACACCACCAAACAGCATGATCAAGTCACGGCCGGAGAAGCTCTTGTCGAACACTTCGAACAGCGGCTGCGTGAGGGTTACCAACCACGAAATACTGGCCAGCAGGCCCAGGCGCATCAGCAACGCCAGGGACAAACCGATCAGCCGCGCGCGGTCACGCTGCTCCGGCGGCAGTTTGTCTGCCAGGATCGCGATAAACACCAGGTTGTCGATACCCAGCACCAGTTCCAGCACAATCAAGGTCAACAGGCCGAGCCAGGCCGTTGGATCCGCTAACCATTCCATTAATATCTGTCTCTATCTAGGTTTCAGAATGCCGGACACGGCAAGACGCGGTCAGGAGACCGGGACAAGGTTAGCAGTCGGAATACGGGATGTTTCAGCGGGAACGGCAGCAGTAGGTGTCTTGGGGAAAGACGACTGGGGGGCTCCGAGAGGGTGTTCATGCAAATCCTGCGATGACAAAAGGACTTGAATCGTACAGCCGAAAGGTAATTTTCCTACAACGCAAAACTATTACAAGATCTGTATTCCCACAGTCTCCGCTGGACTAATGTGGGCGCGGGCTTGCTTGCGAAAGTGGAGTGCCAGTCGGTCCATGTTTGACTGATACACCGCCCTCGCGAGCAAGCCCGCTCCTACAGGGGATTACCTGCCTCTTACCAGAACCGCTGCTGGGTCAAGCGGCTCCACCACGTCAGCAACACACGGTCCACCGAACCGCTGGCCGCCAGGCCCACGCGCTCTTGCAGGCTTTTGCGCTCGGCATAATGCAGGTGGAACACCTCGGCGGTCGCGGCCTTAGTGGCGAGGTATTCGTCGCTGGTTTGCAGTTCGTCGACCAGTTGTTTGTCCAGGGCTGCAACGCCGAGCCACACTTCCCCGGTGGCCACGTCATCAATCGCCAACTGCGGGCGATAACGCGATACGAAGTTCTTGAACAGTTGATGGGTGATATCCAGGTCTTCCTGGAACTTCTCGCGACCCTTCTCGGTGTTTTCGCCAAACACTGTGAGGGTGCGTTTGTATTCGCCGGCGGTCAGCACTTCAAAGTCGATGTCGTGTTTTTTGAGTAGGCGGTTGACGTTGGGCAACTGCGCCACCACGCCGATGGAGCCCAGGATGGCAAACGGCGCGCTGATGATCTTCTCGCCGATGCACGCCATCATGTAGCCGCCGCTGGCCGCGACCTTGTCGATGCACACGGTCAACGGCACACCCGCCTGGCGGATACGCGCCAATTGCGACGAGGCCAGGCCGTAGCTGTGCACCATGCCGCCGCCGCTTTCCAGGCGCAGCACCACTTCGTCCTTGGGCGTGGCCAGGCTCAGCAGCGCGGTGATTTCATGGCGCAGGCTCTCGGTGGCCGAGGCCTTGATGTCACCGTCAAAGTCCAGCACGAATACCCGTGGCTTGGCCTCGGGTTTTTTCTTGCTGTTCTTCTTTTCGGTTTTGCTTTCGGACTTGCGCAGGGCTTTGAGCTGGTCCTTGTCGAGCAGGCTCGACTCCAGGCGCTCACGCAGGCCTTTGTAGAAATCGTTGAGCTTGCTGACCTGCAGTTGGCCGGCGGATTTGCGACGACCTTTGCTGCGCAGTGCGGCGAAGCTGATCAGTACCACCAGAATAGCGACCACCAGGGTGACAGTCTTCGCCAGGAAGCTGGCATATTCGGCCAAAAAATCCATGTTGCTCCTTACAAGTGCAGTGCGCGCGGCGCGGATTGCCCCAGCATACCGGCGGCACCGCCTCCGGGCCAGTGATCAAACCGCCAGCAAGCACAGCCTCCAATGCGCTTTTAAAACAAGCGTATGTTTTTTCATTGACAGCTCCCTGGCATCCTCATAACCTCGCCAGACTTCAACGTACCGGGAAAACGGACGTGGGCAGCATCTATCTGATTCGACATGGCCAGGCCTCCTTCGGTGCAGACGACTATGACGTCCTGTCGCCCGTCGGCGTGGAGCAGGCGCAAGTGCTCGGTCGCCACCTGGCGGACATGGGCCTGGTGTTCGACCGCTGCGTGGCGGGCGACCTGCGCCGCCAGCAGCACACTGCCACGGCTGCCTTCGATCAATACCGTGCCCTCGGCCTGCCGGTTCCGGTCCTGGAAACCGACAGCGCCTTTAACGAATTCGATGCCGACGCAATCATCCGCGCCCTGCTCCCCGACCTGCTCACCACCGAACCCGACGCCCTGGACATCCTGCGCAACGCCGCGCAGAACCGCAGTGAATTCCAGCGCATCTTCGCCCTGATCATCGAGCGCTGGCTGGCCGGCACTTATGACACGCCGGGGCTCGAAAGCTGGTTGGGGTTTGTCGAACGCGTCCAGGGGGGCTTGCAACGCATTCTTGAAGCCGCGGACAACACACAGAAAATCGCCGTGTTCACCTCCGGCGGCACCATCACCGCCCTGCTCCACCTGATTACCCGAATGCCTGCCGCCCAGGCGTTCGAACTGAACTGGCAAATTGTTAACACCTCGCTCAACCAGCTGAAATTCCGCGGTCGCGAGGTGGCACTGGCTTCCTTCAACGGGCATACCCACTTGCAACTGTTGAAGGCGCCGCAACTCATCACCTTTCGATGAAGTGCGGCCAACCGTGACCCCAAGGTCACTGGACTCTACCCTAAAGGATCGAAACCATGACTGAAGTAGCCAAAGCTGTAGAAGCAATGAAAGCCAAGTTCAACCCAGCCGCAGCCGAAGGCCTGGACCTGGTGTTTGGTTTCCGTATCGACGACACCAAGAACTTTTCCCTGATCGTCAAAGACAAGACCTGCGAACTGCAGGAAGGCGAAAACCCAGACGCACAAGTGACCCTGGTCATGGACAGCGAAACCCTGGAAGGCATCGTCGACGGCTCGACTGACGGCATGCAGGCCTTTATGGGCGGCAAGCTGCGCGCCGAAGGCGACATGATGCTGGCCATGAAGCTGAGCGAACTGTTTCCTTCCTGATTCACGGGCAACCTTGAATCACTGTGAGAGGGGGCTTGCTCCCGACAGCGGTTTTCAGTCGATTCTGAGTTGACTGATCCACCGCTATCGGGGGCAAGCCCCCTCCTGCATTGGGTCGGTGGCATTCAGTTTTTGGGCTGCAGCAACAACGCCACCAACGCACTCCAGCCGGTCTGGTGTGATGCGCCCAACCCGCGCCCGGTCTCGCCATGGAAATACTCGTGGAACAGCACCAGGTCACGGCTGAGGGGATCCGCTTCCAACTGCGAATACCCCGCCATCGACGGTCGACAGCCATTTTCATCCCGTAGAAACAATCCGGTCAGCCGCTGACTGAGACTGTCAGCCACTTCCTCCAGGGATGACAAATAACCGCTCCCAGACGGGTACTCCACCGAGAAGTTATCCGCGTAGTAGCGATGAAACTCACGCAGCGATTCAATCAGCATGTAGTTGACCGGCATCCACACGGGCCCCCGCCAATTCGAGTTGCCGCCATACAAGCGTGAATCTGATTCGCCAGGCTGGTAGCGGGCACACAGGGTGTCGCCATTCATCTTCAGCGCCAGCGGCTGCTCGGCGAACGCCTTGGACAGGGAGCGCACGCCAAAGGCCGAGAGGAACTCCTTGTCATCAAGCATGCGCCGCAGCAAGTCTTTGGTACGTTCACCGCGCAACAACGCCAGCAGCAGGCGATTGCCCTGCCCCGGCTCATTCCAGCGTGAGACCAACCTGGCCAGATCCGGTCGATGTTTCATAAAACCCAGCAATCGCTCGCGCAACCCCTCCAGCGCTTCATGTTCGCGCTGCTCCAGCACCAACACGGCGAACAACGGCATCAGGCCGACGATGGAGCGCAAGCGCACCGGTTCGCTCTGCCCGTCGGGGCGGTGCAGCACGTCGTAGAAGAACAGGTCCTGCTCATCCCACAGGCCTTCGGCGCTGTCGTCGACCCGGTTGATGGCGCCGGCGATATACAGGAAATGTTCGAAAAACTTCACCGCAATATCCACGTACACGGCATTGCGCTTGGCCAGTTCCAGGCCGATGCGCATCAAGTCCAGCGCATACGCGGCCACCCACGCCGTGCCGTCGGCCTGGTCCAACTGATACCCCGCCGGCAATGCCGCCGAGCGGTCGAACAGCGCAATGTTATCCAGCCCCAGGAAACCGCCCTGGAACAGGTTGCGGCCCTCGGCGTCCTTGCGGTTGACCCACCAGGAAAAATTCAACAGCAGCTTATGGAAAATCCGCTCCAGAAAATCCATATCGCCTACACCGGTCAACGCCTTGTCCTGCAGGTACACCCGCCAACTGGCCCAGGCATGCACCGGCGGATTGGCGTCGTCGAAGCGCCATTCATAGGCTGGCAATTGGCCGTTGGGGTGCATGAAGCGGTCCTTCACCAGCAACAATAGCTGTTGCTTGGCGTATCCCGGATCGATCAGCGCCATCGCCACCGCCTGGAAGCCTTGGTCCCACGAGGCGTACCACGGGTACTCCCAGGTGTCGGGCATGGAGAGGATGTCGAAGTTGGACAGGTGCCGCCAATGGGTGTTGCGGATATGCAGGCGCTCAGGCGGCGGCGCGGGTTGCGCCGGGTCGCCGTCGAGCCATTGGTTCACGTCGAAATAATAGAGTTGCTTGGACCACAGCAAACCGGCCAGGGCCTGACGCTGCACGTTGCGCGCATCAGCATCGGCGATGCCGTGTTGCAGGGCCGCGTAGAAGTCATCGGCTTCCTGGCGACGCTGTTCAAACAACTTGCGCGCATTGACCGCAGGCGCATCAACCGGGGCAAAACGCAGGTACAGGGTTTTGCTTTCGTCCGCCGCCAGCTCAAGGATGAAGCGCGCCGCGACCTTGGTGCCGGTGTCCCGGCGAATCGTGGATTGAGCGCCACTCACCACGTAGTCATTGATGCCATCCTTGAACGGCCCCGACGCCACTTGCCCGTCCAGTTTGACGACGTTGCTTTCGTTTTCGCAGAACAACCACTCCACGCCATCCTGGCCCCAGGCAGTCAGATGACGATCCGGCAATTCATGATGACGGGCCAATACTCGCTCGCCGTCGATAGACAACTGCGGCTTGGGCGCATCAAAGGTCCAGCTCCAGTCGTTACGCGCCCACGCCTGAGGCAATACCTGCAAGCGTGTCGGCTGCTCCGAGCGGTTATGCACAGTGACACGCATGAAAATATCGTCAGGCTGCTGCTTGGCGTACTCGACGCTGACATCGCAATAGCGGTTGTCCTCAAACACGCCGGTATCGAGGATTTCATACTCGGCATCATCCAGCCCGCGACGGGCGTTTTCGGTAATCAGGTCGGTGTAGGGAAAGGCGCCATGGGGGTATTTGTAGAGCATGCGCATGTAGGCATGACTCGGTACGCCATCAACGAAAAAGTACAGTTCCTTGACGTCCTCCCCATGGTTGCCCTCGGCGTTATTGAGGCCGAACAGCCGCTCCTTGAGGATCGCGTCGCGCTCGTTCCACAGCGCCAGGCCCAGGCACCAGCGTTGGGCCTTGTCGCTGAAACCGGCCAGGCCGTCCTCGCCCCAACGGTAGGCGCGGCTGCGCGCGTGTTCATGGGGAAAGTAGGTCCAGGCATCGCCGTCGGCACTGTAGTCTTCACGCACCGTGCCCCATTGGCGTTCACTCAGGTACGGGCCCCATTCGCGCCAGCGCTCGGCGTCTTCGGTGGCCAAGCGTTGGCCTTCAGTCGTTTGGGTAACGGGCGTGGCCGTCATGGGGTCCTCCATCGCCTACAAGGTGAGGAGCAGTGTAGAACCCATCGGCGCCCGGATGCACATGAAGACTTGGCAGAGCCTGCCATTCATTCATTTGCAGAATGAAGTCCAGAGGATTCTTCGTTTGCAAGCGCTCATGGAGCCCAACAAAATCCAGTAAAAGGCCATCGCCCTCTTCATCGTCATCAGGAAATTTTCTATGCCCAGTGCCGCACATGTCAGCCCCGACGAGATCCGCAAGGGCTTTTCCAAGGCCATGTCCGATATGTACCGGGACGAAGTCCCCTTGTATGGGGCGCTGATGGAACTGGTGGCCGAGACTAACGGCCGCGTGCTCGACAGCCAGCCGGGCCTGGCGCAACAGCTGCAACGCACCGGCGAAATCCAGCGCCTGGACATGGAGCGCCACGGCGCCATCCGCCTGGGCACGGCGGCCGAACTGGCCACGATCAGCCGCCTGTTTGCGGTGATGGGCATGCAGCCGGTGGGCTACTACGACCTCACGCCAGCCGGCGTGCCGGTGCACTCCACGGCGTTTCGCGCGGTGCACGAACACGCGCTGCAAGCCAGCCCGTTTCGAGTGTTCACTTCACTGCTGCGCCTGGAACTGATTGAGAACCCCGAGCTACGCGCCTTCGCCGAAAGCGCACTGGCCAAACGTTCGATCTTCACCACCGGCGTCTTGGCGTTGATCGAACAGGCGCAAACACAAGGCGGCCTCAACGCCGACCAAGCCGACGAATTTATCCGCCAGGCCCTGGAAACCTTCCGCTGGCACCACACCGCTACCGTCACCGCCGCGCAATACCAGCAACTCAGCGACCAGCACCGCCTGATCGCCGACGTGGTGGCTTTCAAGGGCCCGCACATCAACCACCTCACCCCACGCACCCTGGACATCGACCAGGTGCAGGCCGCCATGCCCGGCAAGGGCATCACCCCCAAGGCCGTGATCGAAGGCCCACCGCGCCGCCAGTGCCCGATCCTGCTGCGCCAGACCAGCTTCAAGGCCCTCGACGAAGCCATCGCCTTTACCGACGCCCAAGGCAGTCACAGCGCGCGCTTCGGTGAAATCGAACAACGCGGCGTTGCCCTCACGCCCAAGGGCCGTGCCCTCTACGACCAGTTGCTGAACGCCGCCCGCGACGAGTTGGGCGCGTTCCCCAACGAATCCAACGCCGCTCACTACATGCACTTGATGGAACAGCACTTCCAGGCCTTCCCGGACAACCACGACCAGATGCGTGAACAAGGCCTGGCGTACTTCCGCTACTTCGCCACGCCAAAAGGCCTGGCAGCACGCGGCCACGCCGATCAACCACGCACACTGCAAGCGCTGATCGCCGCCGGTCATGTGGATGTGGAGCCGTTGGTGTATGAGGATTTTCTGCCGGTGAGTGCGGCGGGGATATTTCAATCGAACCTGGGGGATGCCGCGCAGAGTCACTACGCAGCCCAATCAAACCAGGCGCAATTCGAGGAGGCATTGGGGCGCAGGACTATCGATGAATTGCAGTTGTACGGCGAGACGCAGCAGCGGTCGATGGATGCATGCACCCAGGCATTGCTGGCGTAAACCACGGCGGGAGCGAGCTTGCCCGCTCCCGCACGGGGCTCGGTCCGGGCTTAACCCAATCGCTGCACAATCTTGTCTTTGATCAACAGACGTTTCTTCTTCAGCAGCTCCACCTCCCTGTCGTCGGCCTTGCTCGACTCCGCCTCAAGCACATGCTCGTCGGCAGCTGCATATTGCGTGAGCAGCGAGTCCAGACGTTTATCACTCGCCCTGCGTTCGTGAACGGCTTCCTTGCTCAAACCCAGATCCTGATACAGGTCGTGTTTCACTGGCATGACGTACCTCCGCAAGTTGATCAATGGCCTACGTACCAGACGCTAGCCCATTCCGGCAGGTCTTGTCATGTTTGCGCTCAATCCATCCCCGTTCGTCGCGGCAACGGCAATAGGATCAAACCTTCGCCACGCACTGCCCTCCACTGTAGATCGTCACTTGAGGGAGACCGGTTTCATGACTCATGCCGCAACCACCGTCGACACCCTATGCATCAACACCCTGCGCACCCTGGCGATGGACGCCGTGCAGAAGGCCAACTCCGGCCACCCAGGCACGCCCATGGGCCTGGCGCCGGTGGGATACACCCTGTGGAGCCGGTTTTTACGCTATCACCCCGAGCATCCCGACTGGCCCAACCGCGACCGGTTTGTGTTGTCGGTGGGGCATGCGTCGATGCTGTTGTATTCGCTGCTGCACCTGGCCGGTGTGGTGGAGATTGATGCCCATGGCCAGCGCACCGGGCAGCCGGCAATCAGCCTGGACGATATCAAGCAGTTCCGTCAGGCCGACTCCAAGACCCCAGGCCATCCGGAATACCGCATGACCACCGGCGTGGAAACCACCACCGGCCCCCTCGGCCAGGGGTGCGCCAACAGTGTGGGCATGGCCATGGCCGAACGCTGGCTGGCTGAGCGTTTCAACCGCGACGATCAGGTGGTGTTCGACTACAACGTCTACACCCTGTGCGGCGACGGCGACATGATGGAGGGCATCAGCAGCGAAGCGGCGTCGATGGCCGGGCATTTGAAGCTGGATAACCTTTGCTGGATCTACGACAACAACACCATCAGCATTGAAGGCCACACCGAACTGGCGTTCAGCGAAGACGTGATCAAGCGCTTCCAGGCCTATGGCTGGCACACCTTGCACGTCACCGACGCCAATGACTTGCAGGCACTGAGCGCGGCCCTGGAGACCTTCCAGGCGAACACTGGCGCGCCGACCCTGATCGTGGTCGACAGCGTGATCGGCTACGGCTCGCCCCACAAGCACAACACCGCCGCCGCCCATGGCGAGCCGTTGGGTGACGAGGAAATCCGCCTGACCAAGGCCGCGTATGGCTGGCCGCAGGATTCCAGTTTCCTGGTGCCGGATGAGGCGCGCACGCTGTTGCGGGATGCGCTGCACGCCCGCGCCGAACCGTTGTTCCAGCAGTGGAACCAGACCCTGTCGCGTCTCGACCCGCAACTGGCCGATGAACTGCAGCGGATGCGCGCCGGGGAGATGCCCAAGCACTGGCAGGCTGACCTGCCGGGTTTTTCCGCCGATGCCAAGGGCGTCGCCAGCCGGGCGGCGGGCGGCGAAGTGCTGAATGCCTTCGCCCAGCAAATCCCCTGGCTGCTCGGTGGCTCGGCGGACTTGTCACCGTCGACCAAGACCAACCTGACCTTCGACGGCGCCGGGCGTTTCAGCGCCGATGACTACAGCGGGCGCAACCTGCATTTCGGTATTCGCGAACACGCCATGGGCGCCATCGCCAATGGCATGGCACTGTCGTACCTGCGCCCGTACACCTCGACCTTCCTGGTGTTCAGCGACTACATGAAACCGCCGATCCGCCTGGCGGCAATCATGGAACTGCCGGTGGTGTTTGTGTTTACCCACGACTCCATCGGCGTGGGTGAGGATGGGCCGACGCACCAGCCCATCGAACACCTGACGCAGTTGCGGGCCACGCCGGGGTTGCTGACCCTGCGACCGGGCGATGCCAATGAAACCCTGGAGCTATGGAAAGTTGCCCTGGCGCAAACCCACCGGCCAAGCTGTGTGGTGCTGTCGCGCCAGCCGCTGCCGACGCTGGATCGCACGCACTATGCCTCGGCCTGCGGAGCCGCCAAAGGCGCTTATGTGCTGGCGGGGGCGGATGAACCCCAGGTGATCCTGATCGGCACGGGCAGTGAAGTCAGCCTTGCAGTAGCCGCTTATGAGCAACTCAAGAAGGACGGGATTGCCGCGCAGGTGGTCTCGATGCCGAGCTGGGAGTTGTTCGAAGAACAGGACCAGGCCTATCGCGACAGCGTGTTGCCGCCAGCGGTGAAAGCGCGGGTAGTGGTGGAACAGGCCGGGCCTTTGGGGTGGGACCGTTATGTCGGCCAGACCGGCGCCAAGGTGGTGATGAACAGCTTCGGGGCGTCGGCGCCGTTGGCCAAGTTGCAGGAGAAGTTTGGGTTTACGGTTGAGCATGTGGTGAACCAGGCCAAGCAACAAATCGACCTGGCCGGCCACTGATCACCCTGTTGGAGGGGGCTTGCCCCCGATGGCCATAGGTATCTACACAACTTCCAGTGGATGCTGAATCTATGGCAAATGGGCTGTTGTGGTGAGCGGGCTTGTCCCGCTCACCACAGTGCTATGTGTAAGCCTTTGAGAGTTGTGTAGATACCTATGCCCCGATAGCGGTTAGGTCAACTCGCGGGCGAGGAACGGCGCGGTCCGGCTCTTCTTGCTCTTGGCAACTTTTTGCGGCGTGCCGCTGGCAACGACTTGCCCGCCCAAATCCCCTGCCCCAGGCCCGATATCGATTACCCAGTCACTCTGGGCCACCACGCGCATTTCATGCTCGACCACCACCACGGTGTGCCCTGCATCCACCAAATGATTGAGCTGGCTGAGCAGGCGATCCACATCCCGTGGATGCAGCCCGGTCGTTGGCTCATCCAACACATACAAGGTCGCGCCACGGGCATTGCGTTGCAGCTCGGTGGCCAATTTGATGCGCTGCGCCTCACCACCGGACAGTTCGGTGGCCGGCTGGCCCAGCCTCAGGTAACCCAGTCCGATATCCCGCAGCACCTGCAACGAGCGCAACACCCCTGGCTGCTCGGCAAAGACCTCGACGGCCTGCTCGACGGTCAAACCCAGTACCTGAGCGATGCTCAGGCCTTGCCATTTGATCGCCAAGGTCTCGGGGTTGTAGCGTGCGCCGTGGCAGGTCGGGCACGGTGCGTACACGCTGGGCATAAACAGCAACTCGACGCTGACAAAACCTTCGCCCTCGCAGTTCGGGCAGCGGCCTTTGGCAACATTGAAGGAGAACTGACCCGCATCGTACTGGCGCTTCTTGGCTGCCGGCGTGGCGGCGAACAGTTTGCGCACGTTGTCGAACAGCCCGGTGTAAGTCGCGAGATTCGAGCGCGGCGTGCGGCCAATGGGTTTCTGATCCACCTGCACCAGGCGGCGGATCTGTTCCAGCCCGGCGCTGATCTGCCCGCCACTGGTGTGCGGCGTGTCATCTTCCAGGCTCGGTTCTTCGTCGTTTTCCACCACGCGCCCGAGGCCACTGCCTACCAATTCCAGGAGCGCCTGGCTGACCAGGCTGGACTTGCCCGAGCCGGAAATCCCGGTCACCGAGGTGAAGCAACCCAAGGGAAAATCCACGCTCAGGTCGTTGAGGTTATTGCGCGTCACGCCTTCCAATTTCAACCAGCCGTTGGGTTCGCGGCGAGCTGGATCTACCGCGCGCCGCTCGGCAAACAAATACTCACGGGTCTGGGACGCCTGCACATCCGCCAACCCCGCAGGCGGCCCGCTGTACAGCACATGCCCGCCATGCTCACCGGCAGCCGGGCCGACGTCGATCAGCCAGTCGGCGCGGCGCATGGTTTCCAGGTCATGTTCCACCACAAACAGTGAATTGCCTGCGGCCTTCAGGCGCTCAAGCGCGCTGAACAACGCCTCGCCATCCGCCGGATGCAAGCCCGCCGAGGGCTCATCCAGCACATAGATCACCCCAAACAACTGCGAGCCCAATTGGGTGGCCAGGCGCAGACGCTGCAACTCCCCGGACGACAAGGTCGGCGTGCTGCGCTCCAGGGACAGATAACCCAAGCCCAGTTCGATCAAGGTGCTGACCCGCTCCAGCAGGTCCTGGGCGATACGCTGGGCGGCCAGGCGTTTCTCCACCGACAGCTTCATCGTGTCCTGCCCCGCCGCCACCGGCCGCAGCAGGTCGGCCAACTGCGCCAACGACAACTGGGATAACTCGCCAATATCCACCCCGGCAAACTTCACTGACAGCGCCGCCTGGGTCAGCCGTTTGCCTTCACACAAAGGGCAGGCGCTGCCCTGCATGAACTGCGACACGCGCTTTTTCATCAGTGCGCTTTGGGTGTGGCTGAAGGTGTGCAGGATGTAGCGCCGTGCGCCACTGAACGTGCCCTGGTAACTGGGCTCCAGCTTGCGTTTAAGCGCCTCGCGGGTTTGCTCCGGGGTGAACCCGGCATACACCGGCACAGTGGGGGTTTCTTCAGTGAAGAGGATCCAGTCGCGCTGTTTTTTCGGCAGGTCGCGCCATGGGATATCCACGTCATAGCCCAGGGTCACCAGGATGTCGCGCAGGTTCTGGCCCTGCCACGCCAGCGGCCAGGACGCCACCGCACGCTGGCGGATGGTCAACGCAGGATCGGGCACCATCAGCGCCTCGGTCACTTCATACACGCGGCCCAGGCCGTGACACTCGGGGCACGCGCCTTGGGGCAGGTTCGGCGAAAAATCCTCGGCATACAGCATCGCTTGCCCCGCCGGGTAGCTGCCGGCGCGGGAGTAGAGCATGCGGATCAGGCTCGACAAGGTGGTGACGCTGCCCACCGAAGACCGCGCACTCGGCGTGCCACGCTGCTGTTGCAGGGCCACGGCGGGTGGCAGGCCTTCGATGCTGTCCACGTCGGGCACGCCGACCTGGTCGATCAGGCGCCGCGCATAGGGCGCCACCGACTCAAAGTAGCGCCGCTGGGCCTCGGCATACACCGTGGAAAATGCCAGGGACGACTTGCCCGAACCGGACACGCCGGTAAACACCACCAGGGCATCCCGGGGAATGTCCACGTCGACGTTTTGCAGGTTGTGCTCGCGGGCGCCGCGCACCCTGACAAAGCCTGGGCGCTGGGCAGTGATCGCAGGGATGTTGCGCTGTGAAGTCATGGTCAACCTTATCGTGCGGTGAGCACGCTGCGCACCCGTAGCGTCAGGGCTTCGGGGCTGTAGGGCTTGCTCAGCAGATGAATGTCGGGGCTCAGCAGATGGTTGCTGGAGAGGATGTCGCGGGTGTGGCCGGAGGTGAACAGCACCGGCACTGGAGGGGTTTGTGCGCGTGCCCAGGCGGCCAGGTCGGTGCTTTTAACGCGACCGGGCATGACCACGTCGGTAAAAATCAGCTCGGGTTGCAGGCCGGTTTTAAGCTTCAACATGGCCTGGTCGCCATCCTCGGCAGTGATGACCGTATAGCCCGATTGTTCGAGCACATCCACCACGGTCAGGCGCACGCCTTCGTTGTCTTCGACCACCAGGATGGTTTCCTGGCCGCCGACCGATTCGACCGGCTCGACTGACGCCTCAAGGCATTCCTCGCCCAGGCAGCGCGGGAAGTACAACTGCACCACGGTGCCCTGGCCTTCTTCGCTGCGGACATCGACATGGCCACCGCTTTGGCGCACAAAACCGAACACCATGCTCAAGCCCAGGCCGGTGCCGTGGCCGTCGCGCTTGGTGGTGAAGAACGGCTCGAACACCTTGGCCTGGATCGACGGCGGCATGCCCACGCCGGTATCGGTGACCGCCAGGCGCACATATTCGCCGGGGCTGATGCTTTTGCCGATGCAATCGCCAGGGTTAAGGATGATGTTTTCGCCACTGATGCGGATCACGCCCTCGCCTTTCATGGCATCGCGGGCATTGATCGCCAGGTTGAGCAGCGCATTTTCCAACTGGTTGCGGTCGACGTTGATGTGCCAGGAATCCTGGGGCAATTGCACATCGATATGAATGGTTTCACCCAGCGCACGCTGCAACAGTTCGCCAAGGCCAGCATAGATGCGTTGCGGGTTGTACACCGCCGGCGACAACGGCTGGCGCCGGGCAAAGGCCAGCAACTGCGCCGACAATTTGGCCCCGCGCTCCACCGCCGCAATGGCCGCGCTGACGCGGCGCTGCACCTGGGCGTTGTCCGGCTCATGGCGAGCCAGCAGGTGCAGGTTGCCGGCGATCACTTGCAGCAGGTTATTGAAGTCGTGGGCCACGCCGCCGGTGAGGCCGCCGATGGCTTCGAGTTTTTGCGATTGGCGCAACTGGTCCTCGGCAGCGGAGCGGGCCTGCACTTCAGCGACCACCCGTTGTTCGAGGTTATGGGTAAGTTCCTGGCGCACCTGTTCAGACTTCACCAGTTCGGTGGTCTCGACCACAATCGCCAGCACCCCGGCCGGTTGCTGGTTATCGCCGGCGACGGGGCTGTAATACAAGTCCAGCCACACCGTTTCCGGCTGGCCATTGCGCAGCAGCACCAGGTCTTTGTTATTGAACGACAGAGTGCCGCCGGCCAGGCAGGTGTCCACCACGTGGCGGTTGAAGTCGGCCACTTCCGGCCAGCCCAGCTCCACCGGCGTGCCCAGCAGGTACGGGTGCCGGCCACCGGCAAACGCCGAATAGCTGTCGTTGTAAATCATGTAACCGGCCCGCCCCCACAACATCACCATGGGTACCGGCGACGCGAGCATCATCTGCACGGTGCAGGCCAGGCTGGTGGACCACTGGTCAATGGGGCCAAGGTCGGTGGTCGACCAATCGAACGTACGAATACGCTGGGCCATTTCACCGGCCCAACCGTCACAGCCATGGGGGTTGGATAGAAATTGCATGGTTCGGCTCAGTGCAGAAGAGAGGACAGTCGCCATTTTTGGAGCTTACACGGCGCAGATGGTTTCATCTGGTATAAATTTGGGAGCACCTCAGTGAAAATCCCGGCTGCGCACGTGCATGCCGTCCAGCAATGGCGTGAGGTCGGTGAGACGCCCGGCAATCAGGTGCCGCACTTCGCCGACCGCTTCCCAGCGCCCGTCCACCTTGAGCAGCCGTGACCCCACCAGCGCCTGGCGCTGACGTTCGGCCAGGTCGCGCCAGACCACCACGTTGAGGTTGCCGAACTCGTCCTCCAGGGTCACAAAGGTCACACCGCTGGCGGTACCTGGGCGCTGCCGCCCCGTGACCAACCCCGCGACACTCACATTGCGCCCATGCTCCACCGCCATCAGCTCGCGGGAACTGCGACAACGCCGCTGGCGCAATTCCTCGCGCAACAACGCCAGCGGATGTGGGCCGAGGGTGGTACCGACGGTGGCGTAATCGGCCTGCACGTCTTCGCCGACCGTCGGCGCGGGCAACGCGACCACAGCTTCGTCAGGGCTGGGCAGCCCGGCGAACAGCCCCAACTGTTTGTGCACCCCCGCCACGTCCCAGCGCGCCTGGTGCCGGTTGCCGGCCAAGGCGCGCAAGGCGCCGGCGTCGGCCAGCAAGGCCTGGGCGCGGGCATCCAACCCGGCGCGCTCGTCCAGGTCGGCAATATCGCTGAACTGCTGGCGTTGGCGCGCAGCCTCGATGCGTCGCCCATCCTCCTCACGAAACCCCGCGATCATGCGCAAGCCCATGCGGATCGCCGGTTGCTGGCCGTCGATGGGTTCCAGGCTGCAATCCCAGTCGCTGGCCTGCACATCCACCGGGCGAATCTGCAAGCGATGGCGCCGTGCGTCCTGCAGGATCTGGTCCGGGCTGTAGAACCCCATGGGCCAACTGTTGATCAGCGCACAGGCAAATGCCGCGGGCTCGTGGCATTTGAGCCAGCAACTGGCGTAGGTCAGCAAGGCGAAACTGGCCGCGTGGGACTCGGGAAAGCCATAGCTGCCAAAACCCTTGATCTGCTCGAAAATCTGCGCGGCAAACTCTTCGGTGTAGCCGTTTTTCAGCATGCCGGTGCGCAAGCGCGCCTGATGCGGCTCCAGGCCGCCGTGACGTTTCCACGCGGCCATGGAACGGCGCAGCTGGTCGGCCTCGCCAGGACCGTAATCGGCGGCGACCATGGCGATCTGCATCACTTGTTCCTGGAACAATGGAATGCCCAAGGTGCGCTCCAGCACCGTTTTCAATTCCGGCGATGGATAAGTGGTGGGCTCTTCCTTGTTACGCCGTCGTAGATACGGATGCACCATGCCGCCCTGGATCGGCCCAGGCCGGACGATAGCGACCTCGATCACCAGATCATAAAAAGTCTGCGGCTTGAGCCGGGGCAACATCGACATCTGCGCCCGCGACTCGATCTGGAACACGCCGATGGTGTCGGCCTTGCTGATCATCGCGTAGGTGGCCGGGTCTTCCTTGGGGATTGTCGCCAGCGCCAGGTCGAGGTTGCGATGGCGGCGCAGCAGATCGAAGCAGCGGCGGAGCGCACTGAGCATGCCCAAGGCGAGGATATCCACCTTGAGCAGGCCCACGGCATCCAGATCGTCCTTGTCCCATTGAATGATGGTGCGCTCGGCCATGGCCGCGTTTTCCACCGGCACCAGGGTGTCCAGCGGGTATTCGGAAATCACGAAACCGCCAGGGTGCTGGGACAGGTGCCGGGGAAAGCCGATCAGTTGCCGGGTGAGCGTGAGCACCCGGCGCAGGATCGGGCTGTCCGGGTCGAAGCCGCCTTCACGCAGGCGTTCCAGCGGCGGCGCATCGTCACTCCAGCGCCCGCAGCAGTCGGCCAGCGCGTTGATCTGGTCCGGCGGCAACCCGAGGGCCTTGGCCACATCGCGCACTGCGCCGGCGGCGTGGTAGCTGCTGACCACCGCCGTCAGCGCCGCACGGGTGCGGCCATAGCGCTGGAACACGTACTGCAACACTTCTTCGCGGCGTTCGTGTTCGAAGTCCACGTCGATATCCGGCGGCTCGTTGCGCTCGCGGGACAGGAAGCGCTCGAACAACATATTCGTCAGGCTCGGGTTGATCTCGGTGATGCCCAAGGCAAAACACACCGCCGAGTTGGCCGCCGAACCACGGCCCTGGCACAGGATCGAGCGGCTGCGGGCGTAACGCACAATGTCATGCACCGTGAGGAAGTAGCTTTCGTAGCCCAGCTCGCTGATCAGTTCCAGTTCGTTGTTGATCTGCTGCAAGGTCTTGGCGTCGATACCGTGAGGCCAGCGCAGGACGATGCCTTCTTCGGTAACGGCGCGCAGCCAGGATTTGGCGTCATGCCCTGCGGGCACCAGCTCTCGCGGGTAGTGATAACGCAACTGGCCGAGGTCGAAGGTGCAGCGGCGGGCGATGGCCAGGGTTTCATCAAGCAAGGCTTGGGGGTACAGCGCACTCAGGGCCTCAAGACTGCGCAGATGCCGCTCGCCATTGGGGTGCAGGCGCGTACCGGCTTCGGCCACCGGGACGTGATGGCGGATGGCGGTCATGGTGTCTTGCAGGGCGCGGCGGCCGCGCGCATGCATATGCACATCGCCGCAGGCCACTGCCGGGATATCCAGGCTGGCGGCCAGGCGCAGGCGCTGCTCCAGATAGCGCGCATCGTCCTGGCCGCAATGCAGGTGCACCGCCAGCCACAGGCGCTCGGCGAAGGTGCGGCGCAGCCATTGAATCGAGGCCTGGGTGTCGCTGTCGTCGGCGACCCAGAGCGCCAGCAGGCCATTGAGGGGTTGATCGAAGTCCTCGTGCAGCAGGCGATAGTGGCCTTTTTCGGCACGCCGTCGCGCCAGGGTGATCAAGCGGCATAGTTGCTGGTAGCCGCTGAGGTTTTCCACCAGCAGCACCAGTTTCGGGCCGTTTTCGATGCGCACTTCGCTGCCGATAATCAGCGGTAACTCCACCGCCTTCGCCGCCTGCCAGGCCCGCACGATGCCCGACAAGGTGCATTCATCGGTGATCGCCAACGCGCTGTAGCCCTGGCGTTTGGCCCGCTCGAACAACTCCAGCGCACTGGACGCGCCGCGCTGAAAACTGAAGTTGGACAGGCAATGCAGCTCGGCGTAGCTCATGCAAACCAGCCTTGCAGCCACAAGCCATCGCCCTGCCCCACGCTGCGATAGGCCCAGCCACGCTGGCCGGCGCGGGTCTGGATCAGGTAATAGTCGCGGCGGATATCGGCGCCGTCCCACCAGCCGGACTCGATACGTTCCGGGCCCATCAGGATCTGCACGCCCTGCTCGGCCAGCAAGGTGGGTGCGCTGAGCAGCCAGCCGGGGCGTTGCGCCTTGTTCAAGGTCGGGCATGGGCGACTGTCAGCGGTGGCTTGCCAGGCGCACTCGGGGCGGTGGTCGGCATGAAAACGCAGGCCTTGCACGGCCTCATCCCCCAAGCGTGCGCGCAGGCGTTCGCGCAGTTGCTCCCAGGGCAGGGTCTGTTGCGGGCGGTCGTCGAACAGGTCCTGGCGCTGCGGCACAAACACCGGCAGGTCCTGGGCCACCAGGCGAAAGCCGCGCACCGGTGCGCTGACTTGCACCTGCTCCAGGCGCCCACGGGCCAGTTCGAACAGCATCGCCGGTTCGCGCTCGGCGCTGAGCAGGCCGACCTTGATCACGCTGTCGGGGATCTGGGCGTGTTCCAGGTGCAGGTCGAAACGCTGCACACCACTGTCGCGTCCGCAGAGGAAGGCGGATAGATCACCGGTCAAGCGTCGCAGCGGGAACAGCAGCGCCTGGTGGGACTGCACGTCGAAATTCAATTCGATGCGCGCATCGAACTGGTCCGGCGGCTGGTAAAACCCCAGGGCCAGCGGGCGTTGCCCCGTCAATGCATCCAGGTGTTTGAGCAGGCCGGCATCAAACCGTCGCGCCAGGGTGTGCCGGGGCAAGGCTTGCACTTGGGCCAGGGTACGCAGGCCCATGCGTGACAAGGCGATAGCGGCCTGAGGTTCAAGGCCGGCGCGGTCGATGGGCAGCGGTGCCAGGGCCTGCATCAACGCCTCATCGTCGATGGCCATGCCATCGTAGATATTGGCCAGCACCCGCGCCGCCGCCGGGTTGGGCGCGGCGACGATGCGGTGACGAAAGCCCAGTTCGGTCAACTCCTTGCGCAAGCGCGCTTCAAACTGCGGCCAGGGCCCGAACAGGCCCAGGCTCGATTCGATCTCGAACAGCAACGCACGCGGGTAATGCACACTGACCTGGGAGCTGAAGCGATAGGCCCAGGCTGCCAGGAACTGCTGCCAGCGTTCGATTTCCACGGGGTCGTATTCGGCGCTGGCAAAGGTCTTGGCCAGGGCATGGGCCGCCGTCAGGGAAAGGCCCGGACGCAGGCCCAAGGCGCGGGCAGCCTCGTTGACGGTTTGCAGCACGCGCCGCTGCGGCGTACCGGCCAGCAGTGCGAGGGGTTGGTCGGGCTCGGGGTGCACACGCTGCACCCCGTCCAGCGCCAATTGCGGGAAGACAATACACACCCAGCGCATGGCAACCTCAATGCCCGGCCAGCGCAATCGGCGCCGGATGGGCCAAGCCGCCACGGCACTTGATCACCCGCACTTGCGCGGGTTTTGCCTCGACCGCCAGACGCAGGGCCGCAGGTGATGCGTTGATCGCCTCACTCAAGGCGCGCCAGGCAAACGCCAGGGTCTGGCCGGTTTCCGCCGCCACCTGCAAGCGCCGCAACGCCCGGTCATCGGCCTTGCGCGGCCAGCACAGCACCGCGCCGCAACTGCCGGAGCGCAGGCACTGCTCCACGGCCCACAGCGCATCGCGCTCCTCGGCCTGGATCACCGAGAGCTGACGCACATCCACGCCGGCGTTCTGCCACGCGTGGGGATACGGCGTGTAGGGCGGCGCCACCAGCACAATCCGCTCCCCCGCTTTTGACAAGCGTGCCAGGGTCGGCAGCACCAGTTGCAGTTCGCCGATGCCCTCCTTGGCCATAAGGATTTCACTCAAGGCCGATTCCGGCCAGCCGCCGCTGGGCAGCACCGCATCCAGCGCAGCCAGCCCGGTGGGATGAACACTGGCCGCAGGCGCGACCGGCCGGCCCTTCCAGACGCGGCCGCCATTGAACAGCGCATCCAGGGCAACGACGGCACCCATCAGCCTTGCCTCACCAGGCCGCAGAACACCCCTTCGATGGCCAGGTCCTGGTCAGGGCCCACCACGATGGGTTGATACGCGGGGTTGCGCGGCAGCAGGCGCACGCGGTCGCCACTGCGTTCGAAACGCTTGATGGTGACTTCGCCATCCAGGCGCGCCACCACGATCTGCCCGTTCAACGCCTCGGCACCGCGGCGTACGCCGACCAGGTCGCCGTCGAGGATACCGTCTTCGATCATCGAATCGCCCTGCACGCGCAGCAGGTAATCGGGGGTTTTCGCGAAGGTGCCTGGGTCGAGTTGCAAGCGGCTGTGCACTTCGGCATCGGCGCCGATGGGCAGGCCGGCGGCGACTCGGCCGAGCACAGGCACGTCCAGCCATTCTGGGCGCGCGGGTTGGTTGAGCAGGCGAATACCGCGCGCCTGGTTGGGGTTGACCTCGATGAAGCCGGCTTCGGTCAGGGCTACGACGTGTTTACGCGCGACGCTGCGGGAGGCGAAGCCGAACGCCTCGGCGATCTCGGCGAGGCTGGGGGGCTGGCCTTGTTGCGCGATGCGGTCGCGGATGAAGGTCAGGATGGCGGTGCGGCGGGGGGTCAGGGTTGTCATGGAGTACATTTGTACTCTTGTGGGAAATTTCTTACAAGAGCCGGTAGTCGGGCTGGGTTGGGTTGGGTTGGGTTGGGGACATATCCGTTATTTGAGTAATGGCTGATATTGGTTCCGCCCTTACGGCGGGTCACTTTGGAAAAGAGCCCCAAAGTAACCAAAGGGCTCTTGCCCCAACACTCGGCACCTCGCCTAGGCTCGGTGTGCCCTCACTCCGGCTTGAATCCGTGGGCCGCCGCGATGGGCCATCCTTGGCCCAGCGCGGCTAACCCGGCGTCCTGCCGGGTTACCCACGGATTCAAGCCTGCGTTCGGCCAGCGTGTTTAACGGGGCGCCTAAGATCAAGATCAAAAGCGCAGATCAAAAGACCGCTGACTTCGTCAGCGAAAAGGATGTAAGAGCCAGATCAAAAGCAGATCCAAAGCAGGCTGAGATCTATCTGATATATGGAGATCGAAATGTGGGAGGGGGCTTGCCCCCGATGAGGGAGTGTCAGCTGATTGCATCTGTGACTGACACATTGCTATCGGGAGCAAGCTCCCTCCCACATTTAGACGGAGTTCGACTTAAAAACCCGGTCGGCTCTAAGGCCGCCGCGCTCTTGCTTTTGATCGGGAATCGCCCCGTCAACCACGCTGGCCGGAATTCGATATTGATTTGGGGGGTAAACCGGCAGGGATGCCGGTTTAGCCGCCCTGCGCCATGGATGGCGCGTGGCGGCGGCCCCCCAAATCAATGTCGGATTCCGGGCATGCCGAGCCTAGGCGAGGCACCGAGTGGTGGGGCGAAGACCTAATGAGATGGTCAGCCCGGCGAGAACCTCAGGTCTAAACTACTGAGGTTCTCACTTTTCCTGAGGAGGCTTTCT
>NZ_LJRZ01000249.1:0-442 GCF_002742485.1 Pseudomonas sp. 2822-17 | reverse complement strand
TCATTAAAGCTTCCGCAAATGGATGATAGTTTGCATGTGTAGGGTCATCTGAATTAATTCCAAAGAAGAAGGAAATAGCAATTAAAATACCACCACCAACTACGAACGGAAGCATGTTTGATACACCGTTCATTAAGTGTTTGTAGAAGCCACCACCTCGTTTGCCTTCTCTTTCCCCTTCTGAACTCTCATTACTGCTTGAGTCTCCACCACGATAAATAGGTGCATCTCCTTTTACTGCTCTATCAATGAGTTCTTTTGGTCTTCGAATCCCGTCTGTTACAGGTGCATCAATTAACGGCTTACCTTTAAAACGCTCTTTTTCAATCTTAGTGTCTGCTGCGATAATGATTGCAGTTGCTTTTTCAATGTCCGCTGCAGTCAGACGGTTTTTTACTCCGTCAGATCCGTTTGTCTCTACTTTAATGGAAACGCCCATTTC
>NZ_LJRZ01000248.1:0-245 GCF_002742485.1 Pseudomonas sp. 2822-17 | reverse complement strand
ACCTGATGGGATAAACCTACGCTTAATACTAATTTATTTCCAGTTTTAGTTGCTCTGTAACCAACACCGACTAATTCAAGTGCTTTTTCATAACCCTTCGTAACACCTTCAACCATGTTATTGATGACACTACGAGTAGTTCCGTGAAGTGCACGGTGCTCCTTGCTATCTGACGGGCGTTCAACAACTAACTGATTGTCTTCATGCTTTACAATCATATCTTCATGTAGATTACGAGTTAATTC